>DGDR01000105.1:3561-3873 GCA_002385545.1 Clostridium sp. UBA3947 | reverse complement strand
TTCTTCACACACGCGGCATGGCTGGATCAGGGTTGCCCCCATTGACCAATATTCCCCACTGCTGCCTCCCGTAGGAGTCTGGACCGTGTCTCAGTTCCAGTGTGGCCGGTCATCCTCTCAGATCGGCTACTGATCGTCGCCTTGGTGAGCCATTACCTCACCAACTAGCTAATCAGGCGCGGGCCCATCCTAAAGCGGATTGCTCCTTTGATTAAAGCTTCATGCAAAGCTTTAATTTTATGCGGTATTAGCACCGATTTCTCGGTGTTATCCCCCTCTTTAGGGTAGGTTGCCCACGTGTTACTCACCCGT
>DGDR01000105.1:0-3247 GCA_002385545.1 Clostridium sp. UBA3947 | reverse complement strand
CACGTGTTACTCACCCGTCCGCCACTAAGTTTAGCTCTGTAGTAAACTACTAAGCTAAACTCCGTTCGACTTGCATGTGTTAGGCACGCCACCAGCGTTCGTCCTGAGCCAGGATCAAACTCTTATTTTAATATCTTTAAACTATAAACTATGACTTTTATTCATAGCTCTTAGTTCTTAGTTCTTAATTCAAGCATAGTTTAATCCTACTCAAAAGAATTACATCTACTAGTACTGTTTAGTTTTCAAAGTCCATGTATTTTGTCTGCGCATCGCGCCGACTTTCATATCTTATCACGCATTAAGCAAACTGTCAATATGTTTTTTGCTGTTTGTTCTTTCACGCTCTAGAGAAGTCAAACATATGTGACACAGACCCCTGAAAAAATCTCTAGATGCTGCACGTTTCTAAAATTACTAATAATTATTTTGTCAAGGAGTAAAGCGACAGCGATCCTTGATTAAATAATTATTAGTAATATAATTTTAAGCAGCATTTTTAGAGAAATACTCATCTACTATTTCATTAGGTGTTTTAAAGTTTAGTACTTTTCTTGCTATATTATTGTATCGTCTGCAGTATCTTTTAAATGCCTTTTGCATTTGTTTGTAACTTTTAAATCTTCTTTTACTATAAAATAATTCATTATCTATTCTATGACTACGCTCTACTATGCCATTTTGCCATGGGGAATACGGGCGTGTCCTCTTATGTTTTATTCTTAGCTTTTCTAAATATATTTCGAATCTTGATTTCTTGCTTGTTTGTTCTCTATCGTTTACAAATTCTAATCCATTATCTGTCTGGACTAGGTCTATTTTAAATCCTAAGTTAGACTCTAATCGTGTTAAGAAGTTTGAAGTTGTATAAGTGCTATTTTCTTCTACTAGTTCCATATATCTTTTCCTTGAATATTCATCAATAGCTGTTATTTGATAATATCTGCTATGATTACTAGCAAATCCAATACATTCATTAGGTACAAATTTAACGTCTATTTGTACACGTTCTCCTGGATATTTGGCTTCAATCTTCTTATATTTCGATTTTGGATAACTTTTATTTCTCTTGACTACATTTAATTTCATTCTTCTTATTTGGATACACATCGAGTCATAGCTTCTTGTATAACCTGCTTCTTTTAATTTTCGATATACTTGTGCTAATCCTTCATGACCATGATAACGGTATTTATGCCTGATTAGCTTTAATTCCTTCTGTGTATGTTGGTTTGGATGTGAGTGTGGTCTTCTGCTTCTATTTGCTAATGATTGCACTGTACCATCATATTTTTTCCTCCATCGCCATACTTGTTGACGGCTTGTATGATATCTTCTTGCTGCCTTTGCATTGTTATTATGCTTTATTGCATATTCAACTTAGCGTAAAGTTACTGTAGGGATTGTATGGAAATAAAAGTAAAACAATAGAAAAGAAGACTTCATCCTGTTATGATATAAGTTGACAAACAAATAAACAAAAAAGGATGGGAGTCTTCTATGTATAATAGTTTACAACATTTTAATGAATTTGGCACAAGGAAAATTGAAGAAACAATAAAAAATTTCATAAATGAGAAAAAGGATTTGGCTGATTTGGTTCTAAGCCTTCAAGAAAGCCTATTCGAATTAGGGAGAAATATACTCACTGAAGTATTAGAAGATATGGATGAATATTTGCGTAACTGTGGAGTTAGAAAGAAGGACTGGGAGATTGTAAGAAAAGACCAAACAGGCCTTCTAACCAGCTTTGGAACTATTAGATATAACAGAACATATTTTAAGCCTAAGAAGGAAGGAAGTCGTAAATATCTAGTAGATGAGATTGTAGGTATAAATCCTCATGACAGAGTAAGTGCAGATGTGGTCATCAATGCTGTGGATGAAGCTATAGACAGCAGCTATAGCAAAGCAGGAGAAAAAGTAGCATATATGGATGAAATCAGTAAGCAATCTGTTATGAATAAGATACATCAAATTGAAGTGACAGATGCACCAATACATGCCCAAGAGAAAAAGGATATACGAATAATTTACATTGAAGCAGATGAAGATCATGTAGCTTTGCAGAAAAAAGGCGAAGTAGATAAGGCTGTGAAAAAGTATAAAATTTCTATGCCTAAGCTTGTTTATGTACATGAAGGTATAGATGGAGAAAAAAGCACAAAAGACAGAAAAGTTTTAAAGAATGTAAGATATTTTGGTGGAGAGATAAACACAGAAGAATTGTGGCTTAAGGTAGCTGAGTATATAGATACAATATACAATGAAGAGAGTATAGAAACAATATATATATCAGGGGATGGAGCACCCTGGATACGCCAAGGAACTCAATGGATACCAAAGAGCAAATTTGTTTTAGATAAATACCATATGAATAAATATATAAAGGTTGCAACAGGCCATTTCAATGATGAAGGAACCATGTACTATGCCTTAAAAGATGCTATTGAATGGCCGGATAAGAACATGGTAAAAGGTGTCTTTAAACAGATAATAGAAAAAACAGATTCTGATACAAAGAAAGAAGCTGTAAAGAATGCACAAAAATATATTCTAAACAACTGGGATGGTATAGAGATTCAATCACAAAGAGGTGAAGAGATTATTGGATGTAGTGCAGAGGGTCATGTGAGCCATGTGCTTTCAGATAGATTAAGCAGTAGGCCTAAAGGCTGGTCAAAGATTGGTATAGCACAAATGTCACAGCTTAGAATATACAAGAAAAACGGCGGTAAAATATATGACTTAGTTATGGCACAAAAGGTAAAGGAACAAAAAGAAAAGAAGATACAAATACAAGAAACACTGATAAAAAGCTTAAGGAATGCAACAACGAAATATCAAAATGCAGTAAACACAAATATTACAGCTATAGATATAGGACATAAGACAGGGCTTTATAAAGGCCTTAAAACTATAATGGGTATACGTTAAGACATGAAGGGAATGGTGAAGCGAACTCTTTACAATAAGAGGGACCCATATGATATAATTGACTAAGTGGCAGCCGAAACTTCGAAGTAATACTAAAATATTAGTGTGCCACCATGGCTGACAAATCATATGGGAGATGCTTGTTGTCAAGAGCATTCCATCAATCTAAATATCAGGATGATTCTATTCTTCTTTTCCCTACAGTAAATTGACGCTATCTGTTAGTATATAACTGTGGACATGAAAAGTTTAACACGATACAATCGATATATAGAAAGGTGTGTTAAACAATGTCCAAAAATGGTATCCG
>DGDR01000063.1 GCA_002385545.1 Clostridium sp. UBA3947 | reverse complement strand
AGATGTGTATAAGAGACAGGGCTTATAGGGGAAAAGGTTTAGCCAATGCACTACTAAATCACCTATTAAACATACTATATAAGGCTGGTTATGATAAGGTAAAAATAAAGGTAGATATAAACAACACTGCAGCCTATATGCTTTATAAGAAAAAAGGCTTTATTAAAGATGACGTATATTTTACATGGCAATATGTAAAAAAGGATGGACAGTAAAAAACACGATGTTCATCCTTTTGTTTTTTGATTATATAACAAGTATAGGTATAGTAAAAAGGACTTTCAAATTCAATATAAATTTAATATAATAAAATGTGTAGATTTATGCTTTTTATCAGATAACTTTCAACGATGATAAAGCATAATAATATTATACCTATAGATGAGAAGGAGAGCTGAGATGACAACTTACAATAAATCAACATACTACATAGAAACTTGGGGCTGCCAGATGAATGAGGAAGATTCCGAAAAGCTTTCTGGTATGCTAAAAAATATAGGCTACGTAAAAGCAGAAACTAAAGAAAATGCAGATGTTATAATTTTTAATACTTGTGCCGTTAGAGAAAATGCTGAACTTAAAGTTTATGGAAATATAGGTGCTTTAAAAAAACTTAAAGAAGCAAAGCCAGATCTTATCATAGCAATTTGTGGTTGTATGATGCAGCAAAAGGGTATGGCAGACAATATTATTAAAAAATATCCTTTTGTAGATATTATATTTGGCACACACAATTCTTATAAGTTCCCAGAATACTTAAATAGAGCTAAACAAGAAGGTAAATCAGTTATAGAAGTTGTAGATAAGGAAGAGGGGATCGTTGAGGGTATTCCTGTAGATAGAAAAAGTGATATAAAAGCTTTCGTAACTATTACTTACGGGTGCAATAACTTCTGTACCTATTGTATAGTTCCTTATGTAAGAGGAAGAGAAAGAAGTAGACAGCCAGAAGAAATTATTAAAGAAATTAAATCTTTAGTTGCTGTAGGATATAAAGAAGTTACTCTATTGGGTCAAAATGTTAATTCTTATGGAAAAGATTTAGATAAAGACATAAACTTTGCAAAATTACTAAGAATGGTTAACGATATAGAAGGGCTCGAGAGAATACGATTTATGTCTTCCCATCCAAAGGATTTAAGCATGGAGGTTATTTATGCCATTAGAGATTGCGAAAAAGTATGCAATCAAATACATTTACCTGTTCAAAGTGGTTCTACAAACATTTTAAGAAAAATGAATCGTTCTTATACTAGAGAACAGTATCTTGAATTAGTACGAAATATTAAAAGAGAAATTCCAAATGTAGCATTGACTACTGACATAATTGTAGGATTTCCTGGAGAGACTGAAGAAGACTTCCTAGATACATTAAATTTAGTTAAGGAAGTAGAATATGATTCTGCCTTTACTTTTATATATTCACGAAGAAAGTATACCCCTGCAGATAAGATGGAAGATCAAATTGATGACGCTATTAAGCATGATCGCTTTAACAGACTAGTGCAAGTAGTAAATGAAATAAGCGCAAAGAAAAATATGGAGTATCAAGATAAGGTTGTAAAAGTCCTTGTAGAGGGAAAAAGTAAAAATGATGAAACTAAACTATCTGGAAGGACCGAAACAGGAAAACTAGTTAACTTTACTGGTAACGAAGATTCTATAGGTAAGATTATAGAGGTTAAAATCACACAAGCATTGACCTTTTCACTTAATGGTGAAGCTATTTAACAATTGTAAAGGCTCTTTTTAGAGCCTTTAACGTTAGGAGGATAAATTTAATGGCTCTTACACCAATGATGCAACAATACATTCAAATAAAAGAAAAAAATAAGGATTGTATACTATTTTTTCGTCTAGGCGACTTCTATGAAATGTTCTTTGAAGATGCTGAAATTGCCTCAAGAGAACTAGAGCTAGTGCTAACTGGAAGAGATTGCGGCTTGGAGGAAAGAGCTCCTATGTGTGGAATTCCATATCATGCCGCAAGCAATTATATTAGTAGGCTGGTTTCTAAAGGTTATAAAATAGCCATTTGTGAACAATTAGAAGATCCAGCCCTAGCCAAGGGAATTGTAAAAAGAGATATAATAAAGATTATTACTCCTGGTACTTTTACCGATGCATCTTTTCTAGAAGAAAATAAAAACAACTATATCTTAAGTATTTACTTAGATAAGGCTACAGATAGGTGTGGCCTCTGCTTTGCTGATATTTCAACAGGAGAATTTAATGCTACTTCTTTTAGTATGGATTATTCTTTAATTGTGGATGAAATCTTTAAGTTTTCTCCAAGGGAAATACTTGTACAATCCGACTTTCAACTTGGTTATCTTCAAGATATCGTTGATAAAATGGATATAACTATTACCAAAAAAGAACCTAGCTACTTTAGTCAAAATATAGAGGATAACTTCGTAAAGCAATTTCCAAATTCTGATGTTAAGAATTATCATGCTAGTATTTCCCACTCTGCCAATGGTTTGTTAAATTATATTTTTGAAACTCAAAAAATCTCCCTTTCTATAATCAATACTTTAGAATGTTATGAAGTGTTAGATTATATGAATATGGATATAAACACAAGAAGGAATTTAGAACTTACAGAAAATATTAGGGATAAATCTAGGAAAGGGTCTTTACTTTGGATTCTAGATAAAACTAATACTGCTATGGGTAGCAGAATGTTAAGAAAATGGATAGAACAGCCTCTAATTAACAAAAAAGCTATCGATGAAAGACTTGATGCCGTAGAGACAATAAAAGACAATTTTAGTATGCTTGCTGAATTAAAGGATAGGTTAAAATCTGTATATGATATGGAAAGAATTTGCGGAAAGGTTTCCTCACAAAGTGTAAATGCTAAAGAGCTTCTATCATTAAAACACTCACTTAAGAATATACCAGAAATCAGAAGCATCCTAAGTACAACCGATAATTATTTGCTTAAAGATATATATAACAATATGGATGAATTAAAAGATATCTACGAGCTTTTAGAAAAATCCATCATGGAAACACCTGCTCTTTCTATTAAGGAAGGGAACATAATCAAAGATGGTTTTGATAACGAGATAGATGAGCTACGAAAAGCTAAGGCTTACGGTAAACAATGGATAGCCGAATTAGAGAATAAGGAAAGAGAAATAACTGGTATTAAGTCTCTTAAGGTTGGATATAATAAGGTTTTTGGCTATTATATAGAAATAACTAAAGCCAATTATTCATTAATTCCTCCAGGTCGATATACCCGTAAGCAAACTCTAGCTAATGCTGAGAGGTTTATTACAGAGGAACTAAAGATTATGGAGGAAAAAATACTAGGAGCAGAAGAGAAGCTTTGCAGCTTAGAATATAAAATTTTTACTGATATTAGAAATAAGGTTGAAGAAAATATTGACAGATTGAAAGCTAGTGCTAAACTAATTTCAGAGTTGGATTGCTTAGTTTCTTTAGCTCAAGTTGCTCTTGATAATAATTATAATAAACCTGTTATAAGCAAGGCTGGATATATAAGAATTCTAGAAGGACGGCATCCTGTAGTAGAAAAGGTAATGAAAGAGGGCGCTTTTGTAAGTAATGATACCTATATTGATAACGATGAAAATCAATTACTTTTAATCACTGGACCTAATATGGCTGGTAAATCTACATATATGAGGCAAGTGGCTCTCATAACCCTTATGGCTCAAATCGGAAGCTTTGTTCCTGCTAAGGAGGCAGAAATAAGTATTTGTGATAGAATTTTTACTAGAATAGGTGCTTCCGATGACTTGTCATCAGGTAAGAGTACCTTTATGGTAGAAATGTCAGAGGTAGCAAATATTCTTAATAATGCTACTAATAACAGTTTGGTATTATTAGATGAAGTAGGAAGAGGCACAAGTACTTATGATGGCCTAAGCATAGCATGGTCCGTAATTGAGTATATTTGTAGTCATGACAAACTAAAATGTAAAACCCTATTCGCTACTCACTATCATGAATTAACAAAATTAGAAGGTGCTATCAAAGGTGTTAAAAATTATTGCGTTTCTGTTAAAGAAATAGGGAATGAAATTGTGTTCCTTAGAAAAATAGTAGAAGGTGGCTCTGACCATTCCTATGGAATAGAAGTAGCAAAACTAGCAGGCCTACCAAAAGAAGTTATAGATAGATCTAAAGAAATATTAGCTGATTTAGAGCAAAACAATAAAATTGATGTAACTTATGTTAACGAAGCTGCCATTACCTTAGATAAGAAGGAAGATAAAAAGCAGCAATCAAAACAAGATAAACAGCAATCCATTCAACTAAACTTTTTGGATTTAGAAAAAGACTCTATTATTGAAGATATTAAAAACATAGATGTTTTGAATATCACTCCAATGGAAGCCTTTAATAAACTCTATGAATTAGTAAAAAAGTCAAGAAGCATATGATATGTAGGTGATGTTCAATGAATCGAATAAGCATATTGTCCGAGGAAACCAGTAATAAAATAGCTGCTGGCGAAGTGGTAGAAAGACCTTTTTCAGTAGTTAAGGAATTAATAGAAAATAGTATCGATGCCGGCACTAAAAACATATCTATAGATATTAGTGAAGGTGGACAGAAACATATTCAAATTGTAGATGATGGCCATGGTATACATCCAGATGATATATCAACAGCATTTTTACCTCATGCAACTAGTAAAATTCAAGTTATTGATGATATATTTAAGATTAGTACCTTTGGCTTTAGAGGCGAAGCTCTTGCTAGTATAGCCTCTGTAGCTAAAGTGAGGCTTAGAAGCCGTACAAAAGAGCATGATATTGGAAGAGAAATAGAAATCACAGGTGGGATAGTAGAAAGTATAAAAGATGTAGGATGTAATATCGGCACTTCTATTGAAGTAAGAGATTTATTTTTTAATGTACCAGCTAGGTTGAAATTTTTGAAATCTACTTCTAAAGAAACCTCATCTATTACTGATATCGTTAGTCGTCTAGCTTTATGTAATAATGATATATCATTTAAGTTTACCAGTAATGATAAAAAAGTTTTACAAACCTATGGCAATGGCAACCTAATTGATGCTATTAGAATTATTTATGGCAAAAACGTTGCAGATAACCTGATTTATTTTGAAAGTCATTCAGACATTGCTAGCATTTTTGGTTATGTTGGTAATCAAGATATCAGTAGAGGTAGTAGAAACCACCAATCAATCTTTGTAAATAAAAGATATATTAAAAGTAAGCTTATAACTGCTGCAGTTGAAAATGCAATGAAATCTTTCTTAACTATAAACAAATTTCCTTTCTTTATTTTGTTTTTAGATATTTATCCAGAATTAATAGATGTTAATGTTCATCCTACAAAAGCTGAAATTAAATTTAATGACGAAAGATTTATTTTTAAATTTGTATTTGATGCTGTACACAAGGGAATGAGAGAGACATTAAAAGATACATTTATGTTTGAAGACGAAGTCAATGTAAAAACACCTATAGGAAATAATGAAAAAAATGAAGTGGTAGAAACCATTTCTTTTCATGATATAATCCAGCCTAGTACTGCTGATGATGTAAAAATGGAAACAGTGTCTCTTCCAATTGATATATCTAGAAATAATGAAAATAGCTACGATTTATCTCAGAAGGATAATAATATATACCATCAAAACTCTTATAATCAGGCTAGTGGTGCAAGCACTATTAAAGAAAATTCCTATAGTGAAAAATCTTCTGCAAAGCTTCCTAATTTAAAATATTTAGGCATATTCAATAATACTTATATTCTCTGCGAACATAATGCTGAATTATATGTAATAGATCAACATGCAGCTCATGAAAGAGTATTATTTGAAAAATATAGGGAAGAAATAAGGAAGGGGAAGGTTATCAGTCAAATTGCTTTAACACCTATAGTTATGGAATTATCTTTAGAGGATTTTATAATATATTCAGAGAATCAAGAACTTTTTGAAAGAACGGGCTTTGATATAGAATTGTTTGGAGATAATACCATTCAAATTAGGCAAGTTCCATATATATTAGGCAAATTAGATGGCAAGAACTTTCTTTTACAACTGCTTGACGGTATAAGAAACTTCGGTAAATCTAGTACAGTTGAGGTTAAATACGATAATATAGCTAGAATGGCTTGCAGATCTGCTGTCAAGGCACAGGATAAATTATCTCTTGAAGAAGTAAAAAAGCTACTTGAAGACTTAAATTTATGTGAAAATCCATTTAATTGTCCACATGGCAGACCTACTATTATAAAAATAAGCTTAAACGAACTAGAAAAAAGATTTAAGAGAATACAATAAGCATAATATATATTATGTTAACAAACAGGAGAGTAATATGAAAAGAAATCTAATTGTTATAGCTGGGCCTACCGCTGTTGGAAAAACTGCTATTTCAGTTAAACTGGCAAAAAAGTTTCAAGGTGAAATTATATCAGCGGATTCTATGCAAATCTATAGGCACATGGATATTGGATCAGCCAAGATTTCAGAGACCGAAATGGAAGGTATTCCCCATTATATGATTAATATAGTTGACCCTTGGGAGAATTTTAGTGCTGCAGAATTTAAAGTTTTAGCTGAAAAGCATATAAATTTAATAGAAGCTAATGGAAAGACCCCTATGCTTGTAGGCGGAACAGGTCTTTATATTAATTCTATTATATGCAATTATAGCTTTACAGAAGCTAATAAAGATGATGAATATCGATGCTACCTTGAAAAATTAGCTGATACAAATGGGAAGGTTCATTTATATAATATGCTTCAAGAAATAGACCCCATAACTGCTGCTGAATTGCATCCAAATAATTTAAAAAGAGTTATTAGGGCACTAGAAGTTTATAAGCTTACTGGAAAACCCCTTAGCCAATACAAGGTAGATGACTCACAACAGTTTAATATACCATATAATCTATATTATTATGTATTAAATATGAACAGATCTGTATTATATGAAAGAATTAATAAAAGAGTAGATATTATGCTTGAAAAAGGTTTAATAGATGAGGTCAGAAAACTTGCAGATATGGGATGTACTGCAGATATGCAATCTATGAAGGGCATAGGGTATAAAGAAATATTATACTATTTACAAGGTAAGCTTACTTTAGATGATGCTATAGAAATGATTAAACAAGGTAGTAGAAATTACGCTAAACGTCAATTAACCTGGTTTAGGAAGGATTCAAGAGCCAGATGGATAAATAAAGAAGATTTTACTTCTGAAGATGATATAGTAAATTATATTTTAGAGGATATTAATAAATAAGCACTACTATTTTAAAATTTATAAAGGATTTTTCTAAATCTTATAGAATAAAATATTAAGAGAATTGGTACTGTAAAAAGTTTATG
>DGDR01000083.1:19790-45182 GCA_002385545.1 Clostridium sp. UBA3947 | reverse complement strand
TGGTAACCCCTCTAGCTTGACTAACATTTGCTGTAGTCTTACTTAAATCTGAGGAGGATATTACCTTGTTATCCTCTAGTAAAGTCCAAGAGGTGTTAAAAACATTAGGGTCTACCCCTTTTTCATTAATGTAAATGTAGCTTCCCTTTCGAAATGTATCTCTAAAGCTTGCTGAATCTCCATTAATTAAGCTTATTGTGCCATCCATTACCTGTCTGTTCACATCACTAAGAGTTCGGCTATTAACTAAATTATAAGCAGCCCCATCGGCTGGCATTAGGGTCTTGGAAACAATTGAGCCATAATCAGGTATAGTGGCCTGATCCCTACTAAAACCAATATTAGTTATAGTAGCTTCCTTACGAAATTCTATGTTATCTACATATATAGTTACATCATCCCAATATCCAAACTGTACCTCTGTTAGCTTGCTATAGTCAAAGCCTGGTATAGTACCTGTATTTAAAAGGCATTTCTCTAAGGTAGCTATATCTACCTTCATAGTTTTCCAGGTTCTAGATCCAATAGTATTATTATTGCCTCTATATACAATTCCGCTAATCCAACCACCTATTCTAGTTCCATCTGCATCAACTAAAGCAATAAAGGGATCCGTACCGCTGACAGAGGATGTATTATAAACCTGAAAGCTTAGATACTCCTTTGCTTCAGTTATGCTAATATATCCAGGCTTACCAGCAGGTAAGATTTTAACCAGTCGATTATCTGTGACTGCTTGACCATCCTTAGCAGACTTTTCTCCACTACAGTACCAGCTTAATACGTTTTGTCCACTCTGATTTATAATTGATGTAACAACATTTCCATGACTATTACTTATAGTTGTACTTGCATCAAGAGCATCAAAATCATTATAGGCTATGGTTCTTGCATCTGAATCCTCCACGTTAAAGGGACTACCGCTGGTTGCTAAATTTTTTATGTCAAAATCAAAATTTGTACTATCCAAGTAGCTAATGGCATCTTGAAATAAAAGATTCACATAAGGTATTTCAACCTGCTTTTCTATGGTTAAAGTATCATGCTTTGGAAAGTTAAATACTATTTTCATATTTGATTCCCATAAGCCACGTTCCATATAGTATATTGTCATAGTGTGAGGCTTCGTATATTCAGACTTTGGTAAAATACTAGAAAAATTAATGGTTTTTGAACCTAATCCCTTTCCACTGCTGTTCTTAACATTGCTAACCGTTGCTTCCTGCTTATTGAAATTCAAGGTTCCATTTACTATGCTATGGTCCCCTCCCATGTCTAGCACAAGCTTACCATCTATGAAAATCCAAATATCATCATCTCCACTAAAGGTAAACACTATATCCTTTGTATCTCCATTGCTATCCTTGATTGTGCCATCATCGGTCAAGGTAAAGGGTATATCCATATGCATACCAAACATATAGTTAAGCTTGTACAAATTGTCACTCTCTTCAAGGTCATTAAGGGGAAAGAAGCCATTGGTGGACACATTTGAACCATTTCTCCCTTGAATAGCAGTGCCAGTTCTGTTCAGGTAATAGCCACCATCGGCGGTTCCTGTTAGCCTCACTGCATATTCTGCTTTGGAGCTATCAAATTCCCAATAGCCATCAGAATTTAGGGTAAAGGGAAAATCAACGCCCTCGTATACTTTTCCTAAATTTGACGAGTAAACATTATCACCTCTTAGAAAGTTAGCATTAAAATATGGTGCTATGGTGCCATCACTCATTAACAAGGTGTTGTTCTCACCCAAGGTGCTACTTACCAGCCCCTGATATGCTGCTGAAGCATCATTCTCACTGTTATTTCTATAATAATTAAAGTTTATCAAACCGAATTTTTCACCGATTGCTGAATCGCTTAGACCCTCAGTATGCTTAAAGGGCAAGAAGTCACCAAAGTAAAGAGGACTAATACTAGAATTTGCTTGGATAAAGTAATTACTAATTGCTTTATTAAGAATTGATCCCTGTTGCTTGTATATTGAATTAACTTCATCATAAATGTCGAGATTTACTGGAGTTGTTATTGTTTTTCTATTTAAGCCAGTGGTAAGCTCATAGTTTGAATAGTAGTCATAGAAGTTTGCATAGGCATAATAGGTATTAGCTAAGGTTATTTTTTCCGTTGTTTCTGGATAATAGACACTGCTATCACCCTTGCTCACATCACCCATTATATTATAAACTCTTTGGGAATTGATTACTGAATATGTTCCATCGTATCTAAAATAGGTTCCCTTGGCCTTAGTAACCGTTGTGCCAGCTAAACTAGTTCTATAGTAGTATTTACTATCAGCGTTTGTCCAACTATCTTCATACAAGAAGCCGAAATCATGGTCAGTATTACCCCAACCGCTTGCATCCCAGTACACATATGTGATTCCATCAATGGTCTGTGTGCCTGCTGCTTTCTGCAGAGCTCCCCAAGTTTCAACAAACATATAGAGGTTCGATCCTCGAGTTGTCCAGTCCGCAGATGCATTTAGATTCATACCTCTTGTATCTAAGTAAATTCTGTTAGAATCAAAGGCAGCCTTAACATTTATTGGCTTGATAGGAATAATATTTATAACCAAAGTCATGATGAGAAGCAAACACAAACTAAATTTTTTAGCTCTATTTATTTTCCTCTTCACTATCTTCACCCCCTATTATTAATAGCAGATTTCCCGCAAAACCTTTGATTATTGACATTTTAAGTATCTTTCTTCTATAAAAATAATCACCGTAAATTTTACGACAAATATCTATATACGTAGATAAATTGTAATACAATTACTTATTTTTGTCAACAAAGAAGAGAGCTGATTTCATCAGCTTTTATCTGCATTTCTCTGCTGTTTAATAGCTAGGCTATTCACTTTATACAATGTTGCTTTGTGTCAAAAATTATATAATTATCTTATAAATAAATTTTATTCATATTAGACCTCCTGAAGTCTATAATATCTATGTCAACATTAATCATATTTATTAGGAAATATGTTGCGAAATTAATTGTCAAACACAAGGTGTCATTTGACTATATAATCAATATAGGGTAACATTTTATTCTAATAGTAATATACTTATAATTTTATCATGTTGGTTCATTTGTTCTATTCCTAGATAACATGGACCGAATACTAGTAAAGCATTATTAGTTATTTCATACTTTTATGTAATTAGTTAGTAAGAGGGAGAGTTTATGAATATTAAGTGGGAAAAAGAATGGGATAATATTTATAAGGAGCATGGAGAAGTACAATCTGAAATATTGCCAACAGCCAAAATAGCTGTTGATATTTTCAAAAAATCTAACTGTAAAAAGATAATGGATTTAGGCTGTGGTACAGGCCGACATACAATATATTTGGCAGAGCAAGGTTTCTATGTATATGCTACTGATATTTCCGAAACAGGATTAGAATACACTAAATCAAAAGCAACGAAGCTTAACTTGAATAATATTGAATTCAAACAACACGATATGAGAGAAATACCCTACGATGACAATACATTTGACGGGATTTTATGTGTTTGGACTACAGGCCACGGAACCTTAAAGGACTGTATTAAAAATGCAAATGAAATATATAGGGTTTTAAAACCAAAAGGAATTGTAGTAGTTGATTATGTTTCAACGGAAGATGAAAACTACGGAAAAGGTGAAGAGATAGAAAAAAACACTTTTATTAATAATGTTGAAGGAGAAGAAAATATTCCTCATCACTACTCTACCATTGAGGAATTAAGAGAGTTATATAGAAACTTTTCTAATTTAGAGATAACGCCCATTGATTATTATTTTTTTGATGGTTATGGAGGGAAGCATACAATAAAAGCTTTTGTGGTTATTGGGGTGAAATAATTGGCTTGTAGAAAATCGAGAATGAAATAATTATGAGAATTAGATGCAAAGCAAATCTAATAGTACAAAAATATCAAAATTATACTATGGATGTTGGTTAAAGCTGAGACTACAGAATTGATGAGAGCATCTATAGATTTGCTTAACAAATCTGTGGATGCTCCCTATTATGTACTTTGGACAATTCTAGCTTTTCTTATTTAACAATAATAACTCACCCATTTTCGGATACTTATAATTCTTCATCACTCATTCTACATACTATTGCTTCTAGCAGACCTAATGTTAGCTGCCCCATTACTGCTCTGCCTGCTACATTTTTTGATTTTTCTATTATATCTTGCTCTGTAATGTATTCTACTTGAGTTATCTTTTCATATTTTAAGCGTGCCTTCATATCATTTAATTTCCCTTTAATAGTTACTTCTTCTTTATTTGCAGATAGGTATACAATTTCATCTTTATAAAATAGGTTTAACCCGTCTACAAACTTAACTTCAGTACTAATACCCTTGTTTTTATTACTTAATATAATTCCTCTAAATAATATTTATATTTTCCTGTTCTATAAGAAATTAAATTTTCCTTTATTCTATCTTAAGGCTCCACCCTCATTTCTTCTATATCGCTTTTAATTACTATACATTCCTCTATATGGCAACCAGATTGAGTGCAACTTCTATACTCTGGTAATATTTATTTTTTTACAACAAAAATTCATTTGTAATGCTTAACAAGTTATTCTTATTCCATTTATTTGAAGTTAATAGTATTAAAGAGAAAAAGAAATCTTTAAAATAAAAAAGATTCTTGTTGCATCTAAAATTTTAAACATTGTGATAATACTATACTTATGAAAATTTACAAGAATTATTTTGACTTTTGTATCATTATCAGTGCTGCCTATTTTAAAATGTTATTTTCCGTTAACAATTGCTTATTTCCCCTGGGAAAACTTATGAGTTTGCTTTCTTTGTCTGTGTGGTTGTACTTTACTTCAATAGGAGTTCCTATATTAAGGAATCATTTGAAAGTTTTTTGCTTTAATAAGCGTACAAGCAGTATTATTAAAAAAATCTTGCCAAAAGTTCAAATCCACCATAAGAATTCCTTCATGGGAAATAGTAAAAAGTACACATTTATCACCATGAAAGAAAGAAATATCAATTTGATCTTCTATATCAAAAAAAGATGAAAATTTCTTCAATTTTTCAATGCTATTGGGGCAGCATCTATAAATATGCTGTATTGCCTTTTGGCTCTCTCGTCGCACTTTAATCCTTGTACCAGGCCATACTGTCACCCTATTTTCTTCCTTTAGGTATTGGGATAAACTTTTTTTGATATCAGGCAATTCATCGGTAGATTCTGGAAAATCTACATTCGGCTCTACTAAACAGAAAGTATCACATTCTTTTGCAAGAAAATCTAACATCTTTATAAAATCTTCTTTTTCAACATTATTAACATAATACATACGTATCTCTCGCTTTCTTAAAGTATATTTAAGTATCAAGCATATAAATTTCTTAGAACATATATTGCAACAAGGTGCAAAGGATACACAACCTAATTAATGCGTTTGTGCCACAGTATTTTCATCGGTATTGAGCTTTTTTCAAAAAAATTATTATCGGGAACGCAAGAAGCGAATAATATTGAATCTGGTGATAAGAAAAAATCAAAATGCAGAGTATGGTGTTTACAACTTGAAAAATAGCATAATCCAATCTTTTTTCTCCAATATATAAAATAGAAATATTGAAATTATACCATAAGCACCATATTCAAAGCCTAAGAACAATGATACAAATAAAATAATAGCAAAGAAAAAAATCTAATCCAAGGGTATATTTTTTTGATATTGTAGACCATTAAAAAACTATTCCAGCTGAAAGCGTAAAACAGATATTTAAATACTTACCAATCAATTGTGAATAGAAAAATTGTGATATTAACGCAACCATTAATATTCGTACAAAATACCTTTTTGCATTTTTGGTATTTCTGTATCCTATAGCAATAAAATAAGCATATATCTCATAAGCCTCTAAATTGATTTGGACAATTGCCTATATATTTATTATAATGTAGAAAGTGATTGGAAGTAAGCCATGAGAGGAAAAACATATACAAAAGAATTGAAAGAAGAAATATTAAGAGAAGTTAAAGAAGTCGGAAATGTATCATTAGTGGCAAGAAGACATGGCATATCAAAATCAACAATATTTACCTGGATTAAGGAATCTAAGAATAAAGATGAGATTAAGGTTAAGCCAGGAAAAAAGGCTTTAGTTGAGGGAGATAAAGAGCTAGAGAGTGAATTGACAGAAGTAACACATACAACGTTACTTCTTAAGGCAGGTGTTAATCCTAAAGTTGTTAGCGAAAGATTAGGTCATAGTAAAGTTAATATTACACTAGATACCTATTCACACGTTTTACCCAGCATGCAAAAATATGCTGTCATTAAATTAACTAAAACCATGGGTTTATGACTTTGGGTATCAATTGGATTGTCAAAGCGTTAATAACTGACAATCTGAAAAAAATTAAAAACCTGTAATCACTGATGATTACAGGTTTTCTCTATGGTGCGGCGGAGAGGATTCGAACCCCCGACCAACTGGTTCGTAGCCAGCTACTCTATCCAACTGAGCTACCACCGCATGAACGACATAAATAATATAGCATAAGATTTTTAAAATTGCAAATACTTTCGCATGGTAAAAGAGGCACAATTATGCTATATCCTTTTATATGATTGTAGCATCTCAATTGTTCTTGTGCTAGCTATCTAAATTGGATATGTCCGAAAACTCTATGGATATCTGCTCCTTATTGTCCTGGAGCTTATGGCAGCTAACTTCTGTCCTCTCCTTCTCTTTCACTAGGGTGTAGGGCAGATATATTATAAATTCACTGCCCTTTCCTACATCACTGCTTAATTTGATGGCTCCATTATGGAGCTCTACTAGGGACTTAACTAAGGATAGGCCTATACCAGTGCCAGTCTTTCTTTTACTGCAATGGCAGCTGGCTTGAATGAATCTGTCAAAGATAGCCTCCTGCTTATCCTTTGGAATCCCTTCTCCTTCATCCCTCACAGATATTATTATGGTATCTACCAAATCCTTAATGGTTACATATATATTCTTACCTGCCGGGGTGAATTTTACAGCATTTGACAAGAGATTGAGGATTATTCGCTCCATGTAATCTACATCAAAGGCCATTATCTTTTCCTCTGTATCTGTGTCAAAAATGATGTTGATTCCCTTCGACTTGGCGTAATCCACTACAGACATAGTAATGTTTTCTACTGTGCTTACAATGTCTCTGTTCTCCAAGTGCAATTTTAAATAGCCTGCTTCTATTTTGCTTAGATCTAATACATTGTTAATCATCTTAAGGAGTCTGTAGCAGTTTTGCTTTATTACTTCGTTGTACTTTTTATATCTACCTTTTAAGCTAGTAAAATCATCGCTTTTGCAGGCTTGATCCTGGAGCTGTACAATGCTCATTATGACATTTAGAGGAGTTCGGAGCTCATGGGATAAGTTTGTAAAAAAGTCCCTTTGAGCTCTTTCTGTATCTTCTGCCTCCTTAAGGAGCTGCTGGCTCCTTTTATATTCCTCTAGATAGCGCTGAGATTGGAGCTTTTCCGATACATTTTTGATTATTTGAAGATAGGCCTCTTCATCATAGTAAACTATCTTCCTTCCAGAAAGCTCTACATCTATCTCTTTTCCATCATAGTTTCTAATTACCTTTAAGTATATAGACTTTACCTCTTTTCCATCCTCAATGTCCTGCAGAAATTTATTATATGTCTGCATATATTCCTCTTTAGGTCTTATAATCTTATAGATATTTAAGCCCAGCAAATTATTGCTGCTACAGCCTGTAAGTATTTTTGAGGCAGCGGTGTTAGAAAAAATAATAGTTTCATCCTTTCTTATATATACCCCATCACTGACTAAATTAAAAATATTCTTATAGCTTCTCATTATTTCCATTGAAATACCCCACCAAATATATAGAAATTATATCCATTTTTACCAACCATTCTATATATTCTACATCAGTTGAAGTTTTCCTTCCAAATAATGTTAATTATTGTAATATTTTTTTATTTTAATTTAGTTCAATTTTTACTCTACTACCTCTTATACCATGTTGAGCTGGCTCTACCAGCAGTCTAATTGGCACTCTATTTTTTATCTCCTCAACGTGGCTTATTATTCCTACAGATAAGCGGTCTGAATAGAGCCTTTCTAGGGAGTCCATAACTGTATCAAGTAAATCATTATCCAAAGTTCCAAAGCCTTCATCTAGGAAGAAGAACTCTAATGGAGCACTTCCCTTTAGCTGTATTTGTGAGGATAGGGCCAGTGCTAAACAGAGGGAAGTTAAGAAGGTTTCTCCTCCTGATAGGGTACCAGTAGCTCTGCGGCTACCTCCATTAAAGTCATCTCTCATTACAAAGTTACCTGCACTGTCTATTTCTAGGGCATATCTGCCAGAGGTAATGTCCTTCAATCTCTTTGAGGCTTCTATGCAAATATACTTTAGCTGGTTAAGGGCCACAAATTCTACAAACTTGTTACCTTCTATTAGCTTAGCTATATCCTCCACATGGCTGCTGATATGCTCTAATTCTTTCTTTTGCTTTAAAAGCTCCTTATATTCCGCTAAATTAACTTCCATTTCCTTTATTTTATGGGCTGCCTCTGCTCTTTCCTTAATATTATTTTCAAAGGCATCATGTACCTCTGCCCTTCTGTCAATAAGCTGCTGCCACTGCTTTTCATCAATTCTATTAGCACCAATTTTATCTTTTATTCTATTTATATTAGCCATTAAGTTATTTTTATTATTATCAAAGGCATTTATCTGTTCTTCTTCTGTCTTCATTAAGTCTTCGGAAAGCAGGCTTCTTTCTGCCTCCTCACAGCTATTAAATTCATTGACCTTCAACTGCTGCAGTAATCTTTCCTTTTGCTGGTCTAGCTGCTGCATCAGTGAATTACTTGTAGTGGTGGCCTTAATAACACTATCATTAAGGCTTCTGTTTTCCTCCTTGCAGCTTTCAAGTTGCTCCTTTAGCTTGCCTTCCTGCTCTTGGAGCCTTGTCTTTTGGAGCCGCACTTCCTCAAGATAGCTGGACACCTCTTTGCCTTCAGACAGCGCGTTTATATACTCTGTTTCCCTGTCTATTACAGCCTTTTTCTCCTTGCCGCTTTCTGTGATTTTGGCTATCTCTACCTCCAGGATGGATTTACTTTTTGAAATGTCCTCTTTTTGCTTATTAAGAGTGTCTATTTCCTCATTTATAGCTTTTAACTTCTGCTGTAGCTCTCGCCCCTCCTTCTCCTTTTCCTTTAGCTGCTTTTGTTCAAGGGCTATGTCCTCAATATTATAGAGTTTCTTTAAACTTTCAAGCTCCTCCAACACTGGAGCTAGTTTCTTTTCGTTGTTTTCTAAATCTATACTTGTTTCATCATAGGCAGCCCTTTCTGCCTTTAGCTGTTCTGCAAGGATGAGTTCTTTTTGCTCTATGGTAGTTTTGTTTTCCTTTTCTAAGGATAGGCTTTTCTCTAAAGTTTCCTTCTCTTTATTCCACTGCTCTATAGAATTGGTCATGGCCTGGAACTCTTTTTCTAGCTTAGCCTTTTCTTCAAGAACCTTTTCTAGCTCTAGTCCCTTATATTGGGCTTCTAATGGCTCTAAATATGCTCCTATATACTCTCGATTTTTTTGAAGGAGCTCCTTATCTACCTCTGTTTTTCTTATCTTATCCTCCAGCTCCCTTTGCTCTTTAACCAGCACTTCCTTAATCTCCATTTTTTCTGCAAGCATAGTGCTATCTTGGAGGGCAGGGGCTGGATGGTGGGTAGAACCGCATACAGGGCAAGGCTCCCCTTCCATTAACTCCTCTGCTAACTTATAGGCAATATGACTTTTTTGAGCCTCATCAATGTCCTTTTCTACTAACTCTAGCTTTTCAAGTAACTCCTTAAGCTCCCTTGTGAGAGCTTGGTGATTACTATTTAATTTATGAAGCTCCTTATCAATTTCCTCTAGTTCTCCTGTCATTTGATCCTTTCTTTCCTGGAAGGATTTTAACTCCTCAATAAGCTTTTCTAATTTATATATAGCTTCCTTTTGCTCAAATAAAACACTGTTATCTGGTGGTGGTAGCTCCATAATCTTAGCTAGCCTTTCCTCTGTTATTGCAATTTCTCCAAACTTCTGCTCCTTTATTCTCTGAACTTCCTTTAATTCTACTTCAAGCTTTCCTATTTGATCCTTTCTCTTTAGCTGCCTCTCTTTTAAGTCCTGAATGGTAGCTCTTAATTTTACTCCTTCATCTTGAAGCACAGCCAATTTATTTATATCCTCCCGATAGGCTGGGTCCACTACTAATTCATCTAGCCTTTTTTCTAAAGCTTGCCTATCTTCCTGTAGCTTACTGAGCTGATTTGCAACTGCCACTTCCTTTTTATTAGCCTCCTCCAGTAGAGCTTTCTTTTCCTTGTATTGCTTTAATAAACGCTCCCTTTCAGTTTGAATATCCTTTAGCTTATTTACCCTTTCCAAGGCTGCTGAAAGATTGGTTTCCTTTTGAATCAGCCTAGGTAACTCCTTTTCCTTCTGCTCCAGAATATTCTTATACTGAGCCTCCTTCTGCAAAAGCTGGTCACTGCTTAGATGCAGCTTCTTATTAAGCTTTTCTATTTCTTGCTTACAGGCAGCTAACTTTTCTTCTGTATCCTTTACAGCCTCCAAGAAAGGTTTAACCTTCCAAGCATTCTGAGCAGCCTTTAGTCTGCTTCTTCTAGCCTCTATTTCTGGCTCCAGCCTTATTTGCTCCTGATATTTATTTTTATATTCGGCAAGCTCCTGCTGCAACGCCCACAAGTTCTTATTTATCTCATACTGTTTATCTAGCTCATCCTTTTCCCTTTTAATATCCTCTGACCTTTTATTTATAATAAGGAAATGTTCCTTTAGCTCCTTATACTTGTCTTCACTGATACCTTGTTCCTCATAGGTTCTGGCCCTTCCTAGCACTAGATTGAGGCTGTCGTTAATAGCCTTTCTTTTATCCCTTATTCTATTACCCAAGTGTCGGCCAAAACGCTCTAGGCCAAAGAGTCTCTCTAGCATATTGCGCCTGTCCTTGCCTGTTAGCTTAAGAAATTCACTAAACTTCCCTTGGGGTAGCACTACAGAACGGGTAAAATCTTCCGCTGTTAATCCTAATATATTTTCTATACTTTCCTTAACCTCTCTGGAGCCTTCTGCTATGACTATTTTGCCACCGTCTTTATATTCCAGTAAGGTTACGTGTTTAGACTTGTAGTTGCCCGTTTTATCCTTGCTTATTACCCTTTCTGCACAATAGGTTTTTCTTTCTCCAGAATATAAAATTTCAAACTCATAGCTTACAGAAAGAGAATCGCAATTGGTATTTATAAATTCCTTGGCCTCCCTAGCTATATTGCCATAAAGGGCTATGGTCATAGCATCTAATATGGTAGACTTTCCGCTACCAGTAGGGCCAAAGATACCAAAAAGCCCTTTGTCCGTAAGCCTTTTAAAATCTATAACCTGCTCTTCTATAAAGCTATTTAGTCCCTTTATAGTAAGTTTTATTGGCTTCATTCTTCCTCCACCAGCCTTTCATTCTCTTCCTCATCAAGGTCTTCTCCCTCATAGGCTAATTCAGCAAAGATATTCATAACCTCCTCCGTTGGCTCAACTCCTCGCTGAGAAAGATAAAAGTCTCTAAAGAGTTCCGTTATGCTCTTATCCCCAATGCTTTGGAATTCTTCCTCCTCCTGCTCTAAGCCCCGGATTTTTGGAACAATCTCCACAATATCCTTCCTATACTCGTTCATAAGCTTAATGTATTCCTGTGAAATATATTCATCAGTCTCTATCTCTAAGTAAACCCATATATCTCTATTGCTATTTTCCTTGCATCTTTCAAGGGCCTCATCAATGCTTTTACATTTCCAGATTTCAATTGGCTTATAGTTGCTAAGGTATACTTCCTCCACAAGAGCCTCTACCCCTGGCTTTAACTCCACAATATTCACCGATTTACTGTAGCCCACCTCGCTCTTGCTATACTGAATAGGTGATCCAGCATAATAGGCCTTTAAATTTGTACCTCTAACTTTTTGAGGCCTATGAAGGTGGCCTAGAGCTATATATTGAGCCTTCTTTGGCAGGGCTGAAGGCTCTACTGCCAAGGAGCCACCTAGCTCAATCTGCCTTTCCGAATCGCTCCTATCGCTGCCTAAAACGTAAATATGGGAAACTGCAATATTTATAGTATCTTCTCTATAATTGGCGCTTAAGTTTTCAAACAGCTGGCCTATCCTTTCTGAATAACTGCTCTTTCTATCCTCATCAGAATCCTTTTCTATAAAAACCTCATTTAAGCGCTTCTCACTAGGATAGGGCAAGGCAATAATAACTGCCTTTTCACCCTTTACGTGAACCTCCAGCCAACCTTCCCCGGAGGCAGCTACCTGAAAGCTTCCGTATCTCCCAGGCTCTACTACAGACTTAGGTGTTCCAAGCATTATAACTCCTTGCTCCGAGGCTAAGGGCGCAGCAGCAATAAGCCTTTCAGGATTATCATGATTACCTGCAATAACTAGCACAGCCCTGTTGCCACCATCGGATAGCTTTTTTAAGGTCTCGTAAAAAAGCTTCTCCGCCTTAGCTGGAGGATTGCTGTTATCGTATATATCACCAGCTATTATTACCATATCTATATTATTCTTCTCTACTATATCTACAAACTCAGCCAGAAACTTTTCCTGCTCCTCCAGCCTACTGTTCTTTGTACCCTCTAAGTTTTTCCCAAGGTGCCAATCAGATGTATGCATTATTCTCATAATTATCAACAGCCTATCCGGCTGCCCCCCTTTCCTGCGATAAATTGATTCACTACTGAAAGCCTATACTATAATGATAATTTTTATTTTTGAAAAATTCTATGGGTATCCTTTAATTCTTTACGTAAACTTTAGCTTATATTCAACAGAAGCAAACTTTTGTTTAGAATAATATAAATTTTTCAATGTAAGTTATTTTTAATCTATTGTGGCAGGCTTATGATTAATATATAATATTGGTAATTTACTTATTTAGAGGTTAGAAATTATCTTCTGTTGAGCTGTCACAATTTCGATGTTTCATATATTTTTGTGGCAGCTCAATTTGATTATTTTTAATTTTCTAGATGGAATTGCTGTTAAAAGTAAGGAGCGAATCATTTGTCAGAAAGCAATATTTGCCACCAATACAATATTCTTAAGGAACGGGGTTTAAAAATTCTAGAAGATAATTTTCAATTAGATAAGGATAATTACTCGATAATATTGGAGACGTAAATCATATAAAAATTATAGCAAAGATACATTTTTTTAATTTACACTATAAATAAACTTGGAGGAATTAAAATATGAAAAAAAGTAAGAACACAATTTCCAAAAATCTACCCGTAAAGTTGCTATTATCCGTCATCGTATTAACATTATTAGCTTTTTACCTCAAGACTTTTTTCACCACTGGAGCATACTTTGAAAAAACCTTTCTAAAAAAAGAATCTTCCTCTTCAGAAACCCAATATATTGGGAAGAGTAAATATGGAAAGATTAAAATTACTGTTAAGGAGCTTTCATCTTCTCCAAGAAGGCTGTCAGTAGTTTATGAGCTACCTAACAATATTAAAAGAGAGCATACTGTTAGCTTTAAAGATGGAAATAATGATAATTCCCGTCTTGCCATCGAAAACATCAAGGACGAAAATGATACTGTTATCCTTACTGGAGGGTTCTATGATAAGGACAGCGGCGCACTCTTAGACGAAGTGCAAAATCCTGTTTTTGAAGAAAAACTTAATGTAGTACCCAAAGGGCAAAGTCCTTTTGTGGAAAACTATAAAATCTCCCCAAGCACAACTTTAGATTTTGCAAACTCTGTTAGGGATACCCATCGCGGTAACTACTATCTTTTATTTGGGGCATTTATTATTCTTGCTATTACTTTTATAGATATAAAATTCCCCTTATTCTTCTTTAATCTTAGACATATGTGGACTGTGGAGAACCCTGAGCCTTCAGAGCTTTATATTCTTATCCAGAAGATATGGTGGTTTGTGGGGCCTGCAATTTCTGTAATTGTAATGATAGTTGCCATTATTTAGACTAATAATAGACCTGAGATGAGCATTTTATTAATGACCATTCTGAAAATAATTAGGAGGAAGGACACATGATTAGATTTGCAGTAAAGGAGGATCTTCCTTTTATAACGGAAATTTATAATGAAGAAATACTAAAGGGTACTGCCACCTTTGACTTGGAGCCCAAAAGCTTAGAGGACAGAATACAGTGGTTTAATGACCACGGCGAAAATCATCCTATTATTGTCTATGAAACAGAAGGACAGGTAGTAGGTTATGCCTCTCTGTCCCCCTACCGACCAAAGAAGGCCTATGATAGTAGTGCAGAGCTTTCCATCTATATTCACAAGGACTACCAAGGTAAAGGCATAGGCTCAAAGCTAATGGAGGCCATTCTAAAGCTTGCTAGAGAAAATAAGAAGCTTCATACCATTATCTCTGTAATAACTGCTGAAAATGAAGTAAGCTGCAGGTTTCACGAAAAGTTCGGCTTTACTAATTGTGGCTGTATACGGGAAGTGGGCTACAAGTTTGGTAGATTTTTAGACATCGTTACCTATCAGCTGATATTATAAAAATTGCAATCTATGAGATAATCTTATTTCACGGAAGGGAATGACTTAAATGAACTGGCTTGAAGCAATAAAAAACTACACCCCATACAATGAACAGGAAGCAAAGAATAAGGAGCTTACCCTAAAATACAGCAATATCTTCAACGATATGCTAACAAGAGAAAATGAATTGGTACATATGACAAGCTCCGCCTTTATTATTAATAAAAATAGAGATAAAACCTTGATGATTAATCATAACATCTATAACTCCTGGGCTTGGACTGGCGGCCATGCCGATGGTGAAGAGGATCTACTGCAGGTAGCCCTTAGGGAGGCAAGAGAAGAAACTGGTGTCAGCCAGCTTCGTCCAGTACTAGAGCATATTTTTTCATTAGATATTATCCCTGTATTAGGCCATGTGAAAAATGGAAAGTACGTTGCACCGCATCTACATATCTCAGCGGCCTATTTAATTGAAGCTGATGAAGATGCCCCTCTCACTATAAAACCTGATGAAAACAGCGGCGTTATGTGGATACCTCTAGAGGAGATTAATGCTTGGTCTAATGAAGCTCATATGAAGAAGATTTATAGCAAAATAGTTGCTAAAATAAAAGAGCTATAAACCTGTATTTTCATTTTAGGAGTGGCTCTTCCCATATTATGATGGGAAAGAGAACGTTCCTTACAAGAACGTGCTAACATGATTAATACTGCTGAGGAGAAAGGCTTTAGTAAAGGTGTTGAACAAGGAATAGAAGAAGGCAAACGACAAGTGGACATATCCTTGCTTGATATATTAGATGATGAAACCATAGCAGCTAAAACAGGTTTAGATTTAGATACTGTAAAAAAGCTTAGAGATACTTTAACCAAAAAATAAATTAAACCCTAAGACAGCAAGTACAGGTCAGAGATATTTTTATATAATATCTCTGGCCTTTTTCCAGTATTATAATTAAATATTAAAGATATGGGAGGTACTTATGAAATGGGTGCGTTAGGTCAATATATGATGGTGAACAATGAATACTTAAATAGTTTAATGGAGCTAGAAGCTTGTAACTTGAGAATTCTATAGATTTTTAAAGCCATTATCAGTAAAGTGGGGGAAGAAGTTGAATGCTTTTTGATATTTATAGCAACTTAACTTATACCTCGATTCAGCCACTTTTATATTAATAAGATTTTAAAAGGTTAATAGATAAGGAGCAGAATCATGAAATCAATGAAAGAAGTATACAGGTCATTAAAAAAGCATGACCATGAAAATAAATTGTCCCTAATCAACGAAAATGTAATAGTGTTAAAGGTAAATGATAATTCTAGTATTACTGCCCTTGATAATTACGTAAGGATTGAGCAAAATGATAAAGAAATAACTCATTTTCATCCTGATGATTTTAAAGAAATCTATAAATATTAATATTGAGAGATTTTATCATAAAAAGCTAGGCAAGGTAGCAATCTTGACAATTAAAAATCAGATTAACCCCCGTTTTTCATTATCTGTTAGCATAAATGAATTCGGTGGAGTGTATGTGGATTTTGGTGGTGCAAGTATTATAGAATATGAAATATCAGTTGATGAACTAGTTTTAGAAGCAATCTCTGATGTGTTAAATGATAAATATATTGTAATTTTAGGCTATAAGGATTTAAAAGCCTATGAAAATAGAAAGCAATATTTTGATTCTTGTTTTTCTCTTAGTGATGATGAAGAATTAGACTCAATGGATGAATATAAGTTGTTTATAAATTATTTAACCTCACCAGTGAAAGGCATTAAAAAATTGTTTAGACTATACAAAGGTATTTTTGAGGTTTCAAATTGGAGTGGAAGCGATTATAAGAAGTTTATTAGATAATCAAATAATCACAGCTAAAACAGGTTTGAATTTAGAAACTGTAAAAAAGCTTAGCATAATTTGAATTAGGAATTACTAAAAAATTGATGTAAGCAAGATTTCTCCTAAAGAAGCTGCTGAAATAATATTTAGATACATTAATAAATCATAATCACTTATTCAAGTTTCAACAAAAGAAAATACATATAAATTAAACACTGCAAGGTAGCAATTTTAAAGAATTAGGGGATTTATGCTTAGTTTTTCCCTAATTCTATTAATAAGCATTTTTACAATTGTTAGCTCTTCTATTAACTTGTCATAAATGTAATTCTAAATAAAGTACCTAGCCTCCTCCATAGAATAATCAGCCTTCATCGAATCAATTCAAGTTATATATTAAAAATATTTATAAATGTAGTAGTATAAAATTAATTTTAATTATTAGCAACTTTAGATATAATATAATTTATAGATATCGGAAGCTTTTTTAGCTACTGGCTACTAATCCTTAATGCTTGTCCAGATTACACCTCATATATCAACTGTTTTTTGAAACAAAGCAACATAGCAAAAAAGCACTAAGGTGCTTTTAGAAGTCAGAGGTGAGAGGTCGGAAGTCAGATATTAAGGACAACTTTGCAAGTTTCAAAATTTTTATTTTAATAAAAGGACTGATATCAGTGTTAGATCTTTGCTTATTAGGCTGCGGAGGCAGTTTGCCCGTTCCTCAACGGGGCCTTACTTCCCTGCTCCTATCTTATAATGGAAGAAAAATATTAATAGATTGCGGTGAAGGCACCCAGGTGTCTATGAAAATTCTAGGCTGGGGCTTTAAAACTATAGATGTGATTTGCTTTACCCATGCCCATGCAGACCATGTGGTAGGCTTACCTGGCCTGCTACTAACCATTGCAAATTCAGAGCGGGAAGAACCCTTAACCATAATTGGTCCACCGGGCTTTCTTAAAATTCTTAATGGCCTTAGGGTTTTGTGCCCTCAACTTCCCTATGATATTAGCTTTAAAGAAGCTGACTTAGAAGGTGGAGTAAATCTAAACATAGATGATTTATCCATTAAAAGCCTAGCCCTAGACCATACCGTAAGCTGTGTTGGCTATAGTATCTATGTAGCAAGGGCTAGAAAATTTGATCCTATCAAAGCTAAGGCCAACAATATTCCTGTAACCCTATGGAGTAAGCTTCAAAAGGGCGAAACTGTGGAACAGGACGGGATAACCTACCATCCAGATATGGTTTTAGGTGAAAGTCGTCAAGGTTTAAAGCTAAGCTACTTTACCGATACAAGACCCTTTGATGGTCTGATAGAGTTTGTAAAGGATAGCGACCTGCTTATTGCAGAAGGTATGTATGCTGAGGATAATGAAATTGATAAGGCTATAAAAAATAAGCATATGCTCTTTAGCGAAGCTGCTACTATAGCTAGGGATGCAAATGTAAAAGAACTATGGCTCACTCACTTTAGTCCTTCTCTATCTAACCCAGAGGACTACATTGAAAATGCCTCCAGCATCTTTAGTAATACAGTTATAGGTTCAGATAGACTAACCAAAAAATTAACCTTCCCTCAAAATAGTTGAAAGGAGTATTTATAGAATGGATTTAGAAAGAATTTTAGCAATGGATCCTTATATGCTTCTAAGTATGGTTAATATGAAGCTTAGAGATTTTTATTCTTCCTTAGATAGCCTATGTGATGATTGGGATGTAAACCCTTCTGTTATTGAAGATAAATTAAAGACCGTAGGATATACTTATAATAAGGAAAGCAATCAGTTCGTAGCCATATAATATTATCTACCACAAATACATGTTAGAATGAGAGCTGTTGCACAATAACTAGTTTGCTAGTTATGCAACAGTCTTTTTTTACATAAAAAATGCTCCCTATTGCTTGTCCTATTCTTTCGCTTATTTATCAACATTTTTTAAATCAAAGCAATATATTTGAAAAAGTGCTATCCTACCTTTAAAAGCTAAAAAAGCGAGGAAAAGGCAGCAGACAAATTCCAAGTCCAAAAGATATAAAAATTGCCGGTTTGCATGGAAAGGCTACAAACCGGCATTTACTATTAATCTTTCTTTACAGCAAATTTCTCATAAGCATACAGGATAAATGGAATAGTGTAGGCCTGTAGTATGGTCTGACCTATCTGCTCAATAAATCTAGGTATCCAGAACACTATAAAGCCTGGCTTATTAACTCCTACCCAAGTAGCAAGTATTATAAAGGTATTAATAGTAGTCTCTATAAGACCAGGTATACCTACTGCAATTAGTAGCTTTAGAGAATATTTATGTACAAATTCTACTTTGAACTTTTTTCTTATGGCCCAATCAATAAAGAAGAGTAATATCCCTACCACTGACAAAATTTCAAGGCCATATATAGCAAAATATTTATTTTTCAAGGAACCAATAAACTGAGCCCAATTGGAGTCTTGGTAGAATAAAAAGCATATATGATTAACTAGTCCAATAACTCCTATGAGGATAAATATGATTATAAATATCTTTTGAAAGCTTTCCGCATTAAACCGCTTTATGTTCTTCCATAGTATAGCTGTTAGTACACCAGACATAATAGCGGTGAGAGTGTACCAAGGTAAGTAGGCACCTGTAGGCTTCATAAGAAATCCTATAACATCAACTATGGCACCAGTTATTCCCCCAAACAATGGTCCAAAAAGCAAAGCTGGAATTTTAGAAAATATACCAGATATACCAATTCTCATAGCTGGTACCCCACCTATGTATACCATCTGGCTAAAGGTTCTTACTGCTAGAGCCATAGCTATGATAACTCCAGTAAATACAACCTTTCTAATGTAATCTTTTTGTTTGTTTTTGTCCATAAAAAAACCCCCTTAATATCTTAGTTCAATTTTGATTTTTGATAAAAAGACCAAGTTATAAGAACTAGAAACTCTGCTGTGGCAAAACATGTTTTATGGACCTTTCCTATGTTAAGTTTACTTAGTAACAAGATAAAAGGTCTTTCCTTCCTTTTATCTTGTTACATTAAAAAGAAAGAAAGACCTTTTAACGTAACAGTGGATGAAATATTACATCGCAAACCTAAATTTAGGTTTTTCGTTTAGAGGCTATACTCCCATCCTCTAACACTTAACGCGTAATACCTGCTCTGCTACAGCTTTTATTTCTATTTACTTTTAACTTAGGTATATTATAACATAGGGAAAAGGCACTGTCTATATTTAATTTTTCATAAAATTGCAGAAAAAACTGTGAAAATATTTTCATATCTTATAGAATATTAGAAGGAAGCCTTACAGGGAGCATGACTTTTATAGCTTTCCTCATGTTCTTGAAATGCCTAAATATTGGACAGATGTGTACATTAATTGGGAAATTTAAAAATCGAGCTAATACTTATAGCTCGATTTATATTTTCAAGGGTTTTGTTACATATATTCTGAAGGTATCCTTAATATCTGTTCCATTTTCAGTTATATTAAATCCTAATAAGGGCATAATATTCACACAAAGGGTTAACAGCATTAAGGTTTTCCATTTCTTCATTTGTTATCACCTCACATTTTTATAGCAGGCGGCTCCATTTCTTATTCCTAGTTATATTGTTTCAATTTTTAAGTTAAATATACATTTATTAATTTAAGGTAATTTTTAGCGGTTAGCTATCTAATCCCCTTCTATACCCTTATTTTTTAATTTATCTTGATAGTATTCTACAAGTTCAGGATATTGCTGTAAGTCCCTACGACCTTGTTCTGTTAGGGTATAAACTCCTTTTTTCACCCTTTCAAACCAGCCATAGTAATTTTGATTTAAAATAGAGCTTGTCTTTTTATCATCACTGCCTAGGGATCTTAGCTCCTTTGGCGATAAGGGACCATATAGCTCTAAGCAGGAAGCTATTAAGATGGCTGCTTCTCTATAGGCTGTCACCAATTTTTTGCCCCTGCTGCCTCCTTTGTTTAAATCTATATTTCTTCCTTCTATCTCCTCTATCAAGAGCCTTCTTTTTTTCTTATTTAACTGGATGCTTTTATTTCGGTCAAAAGGAACTGGCTCCTGTACCACTTCCACGGTACTTATTCCCTTTTTTATATCTACTACAATCAAACCTAGCTCCAATCGTCTTAGTAAATGTAAGGTATCCTTCCACTTAGCATTAAACCTAAATTTTTTAGGCTTTGGTATAGCTATGTAAACAAGGTCAGCAGTTCTTTGCCGAATAACCGCCTGGGTTAATAGGCTTACGGTGAGGTTTTTCTTTAGCTCCACAATAATAAGCTCCTCGTCCTTTAAGGCTGTCATATCACAGCTTCGCACCTCTCCATTAACCTTATAGCCTAAAGACTCAAAATATTCCTTCACTGGCGGGTATAAATCCTCTTCCTTTATTTCATCCTTCATCATTTCTCACCTTTTTGTTTAATCTTAACTCTATTATACTGGTTGATTTAACTTTCTACAAAGAAATTATAAGGCCATTACAGTAATAAAAATCCATATAAGTGGAATCTTATTAATAAAGCTTATGTTCTGTATTTATCTACCTGAGAAATTATGTTATAATCAATTCATCTATCTAGCTTGGAATGGACTAAATTAAAGTAAAAACCTTTAAAATATAAATTAATTTTATTTTACCCTAATAAATTTGTAAGGAGCGTTTCTATGAAAATTTTGTTGATAACTGATTCTTGTTCTGATCTACCAGTTAAATACACCGAAGACAATAATATATTGATAATGCCTCTAACCTTTCATTTTAAGGGCGTGGATTATCAAGATGACTTTGGAAAATCCATAAGCTATAAAGATTTCTACAACGAGTTAAGGAAGGGCGAGATGTCTTCTACATCTCAAATAAATCCTTCTACCTTCGAGGAAACCTTTCGCAAGTATGTATCCGAGGGCTATTCTTTAATATATATAGCCTTCTCATCAGCCCTTAGTGGTACTTATAACAGTGCCTGCATTGCAAGAGATACAATATTAGAGGAAAATCCTAGTGCAGATATCTCTATTATTGATTCTAAATGTGCATCCTTGGGCTTGGGCTTATTAGTTTATAACGCTTGTGAAAGACTAAAGGCTGGAGAGTCAAAGGAGGCTGTTGTTAACTGGGTAGAAAACAACAAGTTAAAATTAAATCATTGGTTCACAGTAGACGACCTACACCACCTAAAAAGAGGGGGAAGAGTTTCCTCCACCAGTGCTATTTTAGGTACCTTATTGGATATTAAGCCTGTTCTTAAGGTTAACAAGGAAGGTAAACTAGTGCCTGTTACCAAGGTTAAAGGAAGAAAGAAGTCTATTAGGGCCTTAGCCGATGCCCTAAAGCAAAGAATTGTGGACCCTGACAATCAGGTTATAGCTATCAGCCATGGTGATTGCGAAGACGATGCAAGATTGCTTGAAAGACTAATTAAGGAAGAGTTTAATATTAAGGATGTTATTTTCAACTATGTAGGACCAGTTATAGGATCCCATTCCGGTCCTGGAACTATAGCCCTATTCTTCTTCGGTAATGATAGAGGCGACGATTAATTCCTAATTATAAAAGAAGGTCTGCTGCACAACTGGTAAATCAGTTCTTGTGCAACAGACCTTTTCCCTTTTTTCAAACCTTATCTATTTGCAAAAAGCTCTGCAATTTTTACAATAACCTCTACAACCTTTTCCAAGGACTGAATGGATATATATTCATACTTTCCGTGGAAATTCTCTCCTCCTGCAAATATGTTAGGTGTAGGAAGTCCCATAAAGCTTAATCTGGAACCATCAGTACCGCCTCTTATAGGTCTTACTATAGGCTTAACCCCAACGGCTTCCATAGCCTCGAAGGCTATATCTACTATATATTTAACCTCATCAATCTTTTCCTTCATGTTGTAGTATTGATCCTTTAAATCTAAAATAACAGTGCCTTCCCCATACTTCTTATTCATTTTCTCCACAAGGTCAACTACAAACTGCTTTCTTCTTTCAAAGCTTTCTCTGCTAAAATCTCTAATTAAATAATGTAAGTTGCTTTCTTCTACTTCCCCATGCATGGAGTTTAAATGATAGAAACCATCATAACCAGCAGTCTTTTCTGGCACCTCATCTGCTGGAAAGCTTCCTATTATCTCATTGGCAATTAAAATTGAATTTACCATCTTTCCTGCTGCATATCCAGGATGTACATTTCTTCCCTTAATTTTAATTTTGGCTGCAGCTGCATTAAAGCTTTCGTATTCCAATTCACCTATTTTACCGCCGTCTACGGTATAGGCCAAATCTGCTCCAAACTTTTCTACATCAAAGTAATCTGCTCCTCGGCCAACCTCCTCATCAGGAGTAAAGCCAATCTTTATAGTACCATGCTTAATCTCTGGATGGGCCATTAAATATTCCATAGCTGCAAGTATACCTGCTATTCCTGCCTTATCATCGGCCCCTAAAAGAGTTGTTCCATCTGTGGTTATCAAATCCTGACCTACATAATCTCTTAATTCAGGAAATTCCATTGGTGACAGTACTATATTTTGCTCCTTATTAAGGATAATGTCTCCCCCATCATATTTTTTCACTATCTGTGGGTTAACATTTTCTCCAGTCATGTCTGGTGATGTATCCATGTGGGCTATAAATCCTATAACTGGTACATCCTTATCTATGTTAGAAGGCAGCTCTGCCATCACGTATCCATTATCATCTAAGGATACATTCTTCAGACCCATTTCCTCCATTTCCTTCACTAATTCCCTAGCCAAATTTAGCTGCTTTGCAGTACTTGGCACTGTGGTAGAATCCTCATCGGATCTGGTATCGATTTTTACATACTTTAAGAATCTTTCAACTACTGTTGTCATAATAATTTCCCCTTTTTTATAAATTTACTTATCTCTCATCTTTATAATAGAGAAGAAGCATTGATATTCGTTGATATTATTTGCCTCCTCTTCTGGTCTTTTTCTCTTTTTATCAATAAAATCATTAATATATTCAACTAACTCCTGAGCTTCCTCTTCTGTTAGAAAAATATTTTCTGTATTTACAACATTAATTGATGTATTTTTGCCCTTATCCTTCTTTTCCCTTACATACATTTGCTCCAGAAAGGTTCTTTTACTGTCATCAAAAATTTGAGAAACTAGCTTTTGAGATTCGCTTAGCTTTAAGGCCTCGTTCATACCTTCAGTTTCTTCACCTTCGATTCTAAAATGTCTGGCTGTAGGCTCATAGTACTTTGCTATGATGCCATTAATCTCCTTTGTATGAACTAAAGTCAAAAGCCCTGCCTTCTCCATCTTTTTCACATGATAATGTACCTTTGCTGGAACCTCCCCTAGCTCATCTGCTAATTGCTTTACAGTAATAGGCTCACCAATTTTATAAAAGCAATTCAAGATTTTATACCGATAGGGGTCCGATATTGCCCTAATTTCCTCTAAGGTTTTTAAATGTTTTACATCCTTCAAATCACTATCGCCTCTTTCATCAAGCTGCTTCCTTTAATCTATTATCCATTTTAGCCCTTATACCCATTAATATTATTATACCACCCATTATAGCAAATATGGTAGTCATGGGTAATAGTTCTGATATAGTTCCAGTAATGGCAGAGCCTAAAGGTATGGCACAGCAGCTTATCATTGTCATAAAGGCTCCTACTCTTCCCATCATGTTCTTCTCTGTACTTAACATGATTTTAGTGGTTATAGGGGATGTTACAAAAGGAATTGCAAAGCCTAATAGGAAAGCAGCCAGGGTACTCATTGCCGTTGAATAAATTCCTACTGGCAAAATATTTCCCGGGAAGTAAAACAAGCTATAGCTAACTCCAAAAAGTATTATTCCCCAACTCATTAGGGTATGATTTTTAATTTTTGTACCAATAGAAGCTACAGCAAAACCGCCAAGGATTATTCCAATTATTATAGCAGACTCAATAAGACTTAACACAGATGCATCTGCCTGTAATGTCTCACTTACAAAAGCAGGCATCAGTACATTAATAGGTGATAGACAGAAATTAATTAAGGCAAATAACATTAGCACTGTTCTTATTAGATAGCTGTTTTTTACAAAGATAAAGCCTTCCTTTAAATCATTTATATAAGCCTTAACCTCTATCTTTTCCTTAGACACCTTATCCCCTCTAACCTTCATAAATGAAATTAGCAACACTGCTATAAAGAAGGTAGCTCCATCTACAAAAATGGCTCCAGATGTACCTATAAATCCAATAAGGACACCAGCCATTGCTGTACCTAGTAGCTCAGCAAACTTAAAAGCTGAATTAGAAAAAGAATTTGCTATTAAATACACTTCCTCTTTTATTAGCAGAGGCAAGATAGACATTGTTGCAGGGCTTACTAAGGTTTCAAAGGTAGAATTTATCAGTGTAATAATAAAAAGATGCCAAGGCTGAAGAATACCTATTGATAGCATCAAGGCAGTTATAGATACCATTATCCCTCTTCCCAAATAGCCGATAGTGATAAGCCTCTTCTTGTTAAACCTATCCGCTATAACTCCAGCAAAGGGAGATAAAACTATATTGGGAATAGCATTAACAGCAAATAAAGTTCCCATCAACAGCTTAGAGCCTGTAAGCTCATATACCATAAAGCTATAGGCTATAGCATCTATGGAATCCCCAAATCTTGAAATGAAATTAGCAATAAATAAAAGCATATAGTCTTTATAGCCTATTAGTTGTTTTAGTTTTCCTCTCTTATTCTCAATAACTATTTCCATAGCTGAAGCCTCCCCGATAAAATATTTTTGACGTTAAATATATTTTAACGTTATCCTATAAGCTTGTCAATCATTTCTTATTATTTTTTAGGGGCAAAAGTGCTTTTTTATATACTACTGCTGCCTGTGACAAAACAAAGCACCTATCTCATATATTGATATA
>DGDR01000083.1:0-19622 GCA_002385545.1 Clostridium sp. UBA3947 | reverse complement strand
CTATCTCATATATTGATATATAACTCTAGGTAATAAGAAGCAAAGGTGGTGTTTACTATTATTGCTGACGTTGTATTTGAAGGTGGCGGTATTAGAGGAATTGGCCATATAGGTGCTCTGAATTATATGGAAGCCTGCGGCTGGCGATGGGTAAGGGCCGCTGGTAGCTCTGTAGGTGCTCTTATTGCTGCTCTGTTAGTAGCAGGTTATACTGCAAGGGAAATGAAAAGGATAATAACGGAGATAGACTTTGAAAAATTTAAGGACAAGAGTGGCGTTAGAAGCATACCTTTCTTGGGTAAGCCTCTTGGACTACTGATGGAAAACTCCATCTATTCAGGGGACTATGTAGAAAGGTGGGTGCAGGATCTCCTATTAGATAAGGGTATAAAAACCTTTGGTCATATAAGCAAAAATGGAAAATGCCCATTAAAAATAATAGCTTCAGATATAACAAGACATCGTATGCTAGTGCTGCCAGAGGATTTAGCTTACTATGGTATTAGGCCTATGGATTTTCCTATAGCAAAGGCTGTCCGTATGAGTATTAGCATCCCCTTCTACTTTAAGCCTGTAATACTAGCGTATAAAAATACCAGAAGCTTTATTGTAGATGGCTGTGTAACCTGCTGTTATCCGATAAACATTTTCGATGTACCAGGAAAACCAAGATGGCCAACCATAGGTTTTAAATTTAAACGAAAGAATATCAGCTATACTGGTCTTGGCAGAACAGATGCCCTATCCTTTTTGCTAGATGTGGCCACCACCATGTCTCAGGGACAAGTAACAGAAGATATGCTGGAAAAAAACAAAGCCCGCTCTATAGAAATCCCCACTTTTGATGTAGAAGCTACTGACTTTAACATATCCAGAGAAAAAACTCATCTCCTCTACAAGCACGGCTACAGAAGTGCTATAGATTTTATGAAATCTTGGGATTTCAATGAGTATGTGAGAAAATATAGAAGCTTATCATAAAAATTCTTAATAGAAGTCTTTTTCTTTACAAATCTAGCCAAAACCTTTAAAATATAGTTACCGTTGCAAATTACTTGCTTATTAATTTCAAAAGGAGATGAATTATGAAAAAATTTTTTTCAGCTGCTTGGAGTGTGCTATAGTAATAGCCCTAATAACTAGTCTTTTTTCTATATGTTTTGTTAATATTTTAGTAGACTATGTCCCAAGCTATAATATTTGGATTATTTCATGGTAACATACTACAAGGAATTTACACAGCAATTCTTGGTATGGTAATAGCCTTAGCTTACTATTGGACTCGCTCTATTTTTGTGCCAATCATAATCCACGTAACCTATAACCTGGTAAGTACACTTATTATGCCTACACTGGTATATTACACTCTATTTTTAGTTATTCCTTATCTGATAGTTACCACTATCTTAATATCCCTTATAATATGGAAAATGAGTAGAGGCTTGGTAAATAATCATAAACTCCCTGATAATAATTCAGTAGCAGACCCTACTGTTTTATAAATGGAAATATCAATTTTACTTTTAGGGGGTATATAAATGCAACAGTATCCATCAAATGACCCACAATTATATCCTAATCCTAGCAATAATGACGGAAAGGCTATAGCTTCTCTTATTCTTGACTTATTTTATCAGGACCAATTTCTGTTATGTAATTAAATGGAGGTAGCTTGCCTCCATTTATATATTTCTATAAGCAAAAGGAGGCTTCTTTGAAATGAGAAATATTTTTACAAATAAAAACTCTCAGCTCCGGTCAGGCTGGAAAATAACCATAGTTTATCTTTCCTTCTTTTTTGCAATGAATATATTAGCTTTAATTTTTGGATTAGTTCTAATGATATACGAAATGGCTACTAATAACATGACTGCAGAACAACTTATGGAATGGTCCAATAATCTTGATAAAACCTTAACCAACATTAATACTGGATTAGGATTTACTCTTAACCTGCTTCAGTGCCTATTGTTGATATTCTTTACCATTTTATTTTGGAAGATATTTGACAAAAGACCTATTAGAGATATAGGTATGATTAATATAAAAAAAGGCTACAAGGACCTAATTAAAGGATTGTTATTTGGCGCTATAAGCCTATTAGTAGTCTTTGCTATACTACTTCTGTCAGGAAATATTGCATTAGCAAGACCTTTAACTGAACCTAATTTTAATATATCCCTTATTACAAGCCTAATTTTATTCATATTTGTGGGCATTAACGAGGAAATGTTTGTTAGAGGCTACTGTATGACTGTACTGAAACAAACCGGTAAAAGCTCCGTTGTAGTAATAGTTTCATCTATAATATTTTCATTGATGCACTCTTTAAATCCCGGTATGAACATCCTAAGCTACATAAACCTGTTTTTATTTGGTCTTCTTACCGCTTATATGACCATTAAATCTAAGAATATATGGCTTGCCATTGGCTATCATATTACTTGGAACTACTTTGAAGGTAATATTTGCGGCTTCCTTGTTAGCGGCCTAGAAACCAATTCCCTTTTTACTCTAGAGAAGGTTACTCCTAATATACTAAACGGCGGAAGCTTTGGGCCTGAAGGTGGTCTTGTTGTTACCTTTATACTGCTTTTGAGTTATCTATATATGTGGAAGGTGTACAAACCTGAATTAGAGGCTAGAGATTAGAGGGTAGAAAATTTGAAGTTACAGTTAGGGATTTAGATATTTGCGGTTATAGATGTTAGAAGCTGGCTAAGACTGCTTGTCTCAATATATAGTGTATATATCAACACTTTTTTGAAACAAAGCAGCATATTAAAAAAAGCTTCCAAGATAGGAAGCTATAGTTCTAACAATCTAAACCGCTTCTTATCTTTCAGCCATAGGCTGCAGGATTTAGCACATTCTAGTCCATGCTAGTGTTGCTGGGTTTCATTGGGCCTTTCCCTCCACCTCTCTTGATAAGAACTATTTTCATTTTATATTAAGTTATATTTTATTAAGTTTATAGTCAATAAAATCTTTAATAATAAATTACTTCAAGGATATTATCTGTATCTCTTATAACAATAGGAGCAGATTTTCCGTCATTATTACCTAAACCAGACATGGATTTGTACTGGAATTTTGAATAATCCACAAGTTCAACATACACCTGCTTTCCAACCAACACCTTATCAAAAACCACATCGGCCCCTTGCTGAGAAGTCTGTTGACCTAGTAGCACTGCGCTACCATCTTCATTGATATCATAAAGGGCATAGGTGACATTTCCTGTTATAGATTTATTATTATTAAGCTTGCTTTTTATAACCAAGGAGGCAGTCTTCTGATACTTTACATCTAAATGCACTGGTGCCTCTGTAACCTCAATAGGTGCAGATTGGGCGTCTATATTTCCAAGTCCTTCTACTGGCTGTAGCTTACCATAGTCCACATCCTTGGCTTTTACAAAAACATTTTTACCAACAATAACATTTGAAAAAGTAACTATTCCCTTGTCATCAGCGGTAGCTTCTCCAAGATATTGGTATTCATCTTGTCCTATAATATCATATAGCTCATAAGTAATTGGAATAGTTACAGGCTGAGCTGTTGATAAATACACCTGCTGAAGACTTATGGAGGAAGTCTTTAATAGCTTAACCTCAAAATTGTTTTCACCTTCATTGATTTGTATAAAACCAGACAAAGCATCTGCACCAATACCTTCAAAAGCCTTAAGCTTTAGTTTATCAAGGTTCGTAGCCTTAACATAAACAGAAGTCCCTGCAGGAATATCCTTAAATATTGCTTTGCCCTTTTCATCGGAGCTAGCTGTAGCTGTCTTTGTGTATCCCTTGTCCGTATAAGTGTATAAATCATAATTTATACCAGTAATAGCTTCATTTGTATAGTCCTTACTGCTAATAACTAAATCCCCTTTAGCTACTTCCTTTTTCTTTATAAGGGGTATCATTATCTCAGACCTTCCAGCAAAGGTTAGCAGATTACCATGTCCTTGCCCATTCTCTTGTCCATTTCCTATCTTATAGGTAATTGTACTGTAACCAGTATTGCCATCCTTACCAAAAATGGAGTCCTCCGTTACATTTATTTCATATCCATCGGGTACATCAACCATTAAATAATAGCCATCCTTTATATCGTTAATTACAGGAAAGTAAAAGCTTACTTTTCCATTGTTTTGTGACATGGTAAAAGGATATATTCCAGTGGAATTTAACCAGTGATTAATTGAAATCTTAACTCCATCCATAGGCAAGTCTCCACTTTTTCCTTGCTTATTATAAACCCCATCACCATCTTTATCATAAAAGACAAACACATTATCAAATTTAACTATATCTATTTTGAAGCTGCCAAAATACTTCTCCAAATAACCCTTTGTTTCATTAAACTTGTCCCACTGATCATTGTTACTTATATTATTTAAGTTTGGCCCCATAGAATAAGCATTAGCTGCAATTGTTGAAGGGGTAAATATCAAGGCTAATGCAATAAGGAACACCAAAAATCTTTTAGTTTTAAGCTTAGAAACTTTCATAAACCTTCTCAACCTCCAATAATATCTTCTGTTCTTTCCGTTTTAACCCAGCTGTTGTAGCCCATAAGCTGTCTATATGCAGCTAATACTACCGCAGGAATTTGCAGCAGGGCATATAGGGGCATAAATATTCCTGCAATGAGACATCGTAATAAACCTTCCTTGCTATCTCTCCAGTAATTTATTGAAAAAATAATCCCTGGTAAATAAATCACAATAAATAAAATTGCCAGCAATAAGGCTTGGTAAGATGTAGGATACATAGAAAGCCTATCAATTAAGATGGTAGAGCCCTGCATAAAGGATATTGATATCAGAATCCAGGATACTAACAATACCAAGATGGAAATCAAAGAGATGATAGGTAATGATAAAAAGTGAAAAATCTCAGCCTTTCCCCACTTAGACAAGCACTTGGACCTAAATACTTCCTTAGCATAAGGTAAGCATTGCATACAACCTTGTACCCAACGAGCTCTTTGCTTCACATATTTCTTATAACTCATTACCCCTTGCTGATAGATATTTTCATCCTGCAAAATTCTTGTTCTCCATCCAGCTAAAAGGAGTCTTAAGCTAAAGTCGAAATCCTCAAGTAAACATCTACTCCAAGGTTTATCCCCTAGAGTTTTCATAGCAGTTAGTCGATTAAACTGACCATTACCAGCAGCAGCTACAGTACCCATATACTCCCTAGCATTTTGCATTCTATTAATATATGAAAAGAACTCTATATCCTGCAAAAATGGTAACATATGATCCCTAGTTGAAATTCCAATTCTAACTCTAGCCTGAACCATACCAGCCTTATTATCGTGATAGAATATTTCCTTTACCCTTTGCAAAAGACTGGGTTTAATAAAGGTATCTGCATCTAAAATTCCCACAATCACTTCCTCAGGATTATAATTATTCTGCTCCACATGCTTTAATATCTTGCTATAGGCATAATTTAAGGCTTCACCTTTTCCTTGCCTTGCATTAGGTAAAACCCGATTAACTATGATTAATTTATCCGAATTAAAGCTTTCAAGAATTTCTAAGGTATTATCCTCAGAGCCATCATTAATAGCCACCACATAAACCTTATCTAAGCCCATGCTTAAGATGTTCCTTATAGTATTTCCAATTACCTTAGCTTCGTTCAAGCATGGAATAAGCAAATAGATTGTATAGTCTATTCCTTCATCTTTTTGATCATAATTATTCAAAACTGCTGGGAAAGCTAATAGCATAGCTACCCAGAAATAATATATGGCATTGCACACACATGATAAAATATACACAGCCAATAATAAATTGCTCATCATATCATATTCTCCTGTAAAGCTTGTCCAGTTTCCTCATTAACAAGCTGTATATTATCTTGTTGCTGCTTTTTACCTAAATTAATAGTTTGATTTGCAAAAGCCTTTTTTCTCTTTGTGTATAAGACATATCTTACAGTAAATATAAACACTGCTGCCAAGGTTCCAGCAACTATATAAGAAATAGGTACAGTAAAATTAAACTCTCCCGAAAATAAGCTCATTAAAAAATTCACTGTAAATCCCTCCTTAACTTCTGACCTTTGGTATAAGTTTTATACTTTTTTAACCTATACAGCCTTAAACTCAGCCATAAAAAAAGACCTGCTAGTGATGAAATCAAAATTGCTATAACAGGCAATAACCACAGGATAGAAATTAGTAATTTACTCATAATTTATCCTCTCTTAGTTATTATTTTTTTATGAAAATAAAAAGTTACTAACTAACATACTTCTTTGCAGAGCAAATGAATATACGTTTTCTGTAAATAACAATTATTACGTAACTATATAGTAACCTAATAAGAAGGTATAGTCAATTTTATTTTGACGGGAAAAATGCAAAAAAGTGCTACCGCACTTTTAGAAATCAGAGGTCAGAAATAAGATATGTGGAACCTTTTATTTTATCTTCTTATTCTTAAGAAAGGTGGAACTTCTACAGAGCTACTATCTAAATGGGATGTATCATTGAGCTTTCCTATAGTTTTCTCTCCGCTTTCATTTATTCTTAAACGGCTTATGCTGCCTAGACTTATTCCAAAGGTTATGTTTCTCATATAAGCATCCTCCAGCTCCAGCCACCAGCATATTATTGCTATGGCAGTACCACTGTGGGTAACTATAACCACCCTTTCTTGGGCAGTAGCATTTATACGATCCATAAAGTCATAAACTCTTTCATTAAACATCCTCCAGCTCTCTGCATTGGGATAGGGTATCCAATCCCACACTGGTTCACTTACAGGGGTAAGGAGCCTTTCTGCTTCCTTTTTCGTTATATTTGCAGCATTACCATTACATAGCTCTCTAAGCTCTGCAAAAGCCATGGGTTTCTTATGAATAAATTTGCCAATTATCTCTGCGGTCTCCCAAGCCCTATCCAAGTCGCTGCAAAAAAGGTCAAAGCTTCTTTTTTTCAAGATTTCGGCTAACTTTTCCCCTACAGCCCTTGCCTGCCTTTTGCCCTTCTGTGTTAATGTGGAGTTTGTCCACCCGCCGGTTAAATCTTTACCCATTAGGCTTTCCGCCTCTCCATGTCTAACAATAATCAGCTCTTTAATCATAAGTATCCCTCCTATCAATCTCTTATTTGCTCTTGCAAAGCTTCCTTATAGCTCAATTTACTTAATTACCCTTCAATTAAGCTCTAAGCCTTAACATTCTAGCTTACTTTTGAAGCCCTAGCATATCCTCTGCCTTTTCGTTGATATAATTATAGGCATCTATAATTCCTTGGTTATAAAACTCCGGTGCTAGCTTTTCTGTAATAAAGTCTAACAACATAGAGGCAGCTAGCTCTCCTAGCTCCTCCCCTCTTTCGGTGTAAAAATACTGGCGTAGCTCGTTTATCATTTCCTCTTGTTTATCTTTAGCTACTTTGATTTTATTTCCTTTCCTAACCATGGCCCACTCCTAATTAACTATAATTTCATAATCCTTGCTTCTTAATGTTTCCACAGCTTTATCTATATCCTTATTCTTAACTAAAATATAATCCGTATCATATGTAGATAAGGCAAATATACTAATTCCTGCCTCTGTAAGATGGCTACTGATTTTTGATAAAATTCCTATCAAGGAAAAGTCCAAGGGTCCTTCTATCTTTAATACTCTCCAGTCTCTTTCGCATATAATTCCTTCTGGTATAAACCTCTCCTCACAAAGTATAGAAAGCTCCTCTCCTGTATTAGTTATGGAAAAAAGCTGTCCCTGCCTGGCCCAGGAAGGTATATTCTCAGTGGGGGCTAGTCGGCATACCCCCACAGTGAGCTGTAAAAGACTAATTTTCAGCCTGTTCATTTTCTTCCTCATATTTTAGGTTAGGCTTATAAATTCTTCTATTCTCCAAGGACCACAATCTATCAGAGAAGCTACCAGGCTCTATCTCCTTAGTGGCCTTAGTCATATCAAATAGTCTTGCGTCTATAATATCCAAGTAGTGCAATATTTCCCCTTCAGGAATCATAGGCTTCACAGGACTTCCGTACTCTGGCTCATAGTGATGGGAAAGAATCATATGCTGCAATAGCATCACTACTTCCTTATCTATACCTAAACGTTGTCCTACAAGCTCTACATTTTTAATGCCTTGAATTATATGTCCAAGCAGTGTGCCTTCCACAGTGTAATCGCTAACTATACCAAGCTGACTAGAAGCCATTTCCTCCATCTTGGCTAGGTCATGTAGAATTACTCCAGCATACAGCAAATCCTTATTTAAGCTTGTGTAAACCTCACAAAGCTTCTCCGCTGCCCTAAGCATAGTGGAAACATGGTATAAAAGACCGGATCTTACAGCATGGTGATTTTTCTTGGCTGCAGGATAATACATCAGCTTATCCTTATATTCCTCCAGCATGGTAGTAACAAGAAGTCGAATATCATCATTCTTCATATTATCTACATAGCTCATAATAAAATTGTACATTTCCTGCGCTGGAAGGGGTGCAGTAGGAACAAATTCAGAAACATCTAAATTGTCCTCCTCTGTAGTAGGTCTGATTTTTTCTATTTTTAACTGCAGGGAGCTTTGCCAGGAAAGGACTATTCCCCTTACCTTTACAACTGTATTGGCAGAATATCTAGTTTCCTCCTCTGGGGCTACCTCCCAAAGCTTACCGTTAATTTCTCCTGTTCTATCTGCAAAAGTAAAATCTAAATACTTTTTATTATTACTGTTTGTAGTTTTACAATCCACTGACTTTACAAGATAAAAGCCCTCGATTCTTTTACCTTGTTGAAATTCATTTATGTTAGTCATTAAAATAAATCTCCCTTCAAAAAGTTTCTATATTCAAACGCTTTACTTATTATTATAAAGTATTTATATGCAAAAAAACACCATTCCATATTCAAACCTTTCCAATTACAGATAAATCTATGAAATTATAATTTAAAGCTATCTTTTATTGATATAATATATAATAAAAGAAGCTAATACCTAGACCAAAGGGAGGTGTACAATGAAGATAATTTTACCCCCAAGGGTTGAATTTATAATAAATGAATTAGAAAAACAAGGCTATGAAGCCTTCGCTGTAGGGGGCTGCGTGAGAGACAGCATACTAGGAAGAAATCCTAATGACTGGGACATTACTACCAATGCGTTACCAGAGGCAATTATTAAGACCTTTAAGCACACAATTCCTACGGGGATTAAGCATGGAACCATTACAGTTATGATAGACAATCTTCCTTTCGAGGTTACTACCTATAGAATAGATGGAGAATATACCGATAACCGTCATCCCGACGAAGTTATATTTACTTCTAAGCTAGAGGAGGATTTAAGTCGCCGAGACTTTACCATAAACGCTATGGCCTATAATTATAGTAAGGGCCTTGTGGACCCCTTCAATGGCATGGAGGATATCAGAGAAGGTGTGGTGAAAACTGTTGGCAGTCCTCACGATCGTTTTAACGAGGATGCCTTAAGAATGATTAGAGCCATAAGATTTTCCTGCCAGCTAGGATTTTATGTAGAAGAAAAAACCTTTGAGGCTATAAAGCTAAATTGCGAATTAATAAAAAGGGTCAGCATTGAAAGAATAAGGGATGAGTTTACAAAAATATTGCTTTCCAAGGAGCCTTCCCGAGGCATAGAAAACCTAAGGCTTGGAGGCCTCTTGCAATACTTCTTACCTGAACTACTAGCAATGTTTGGCTTTGATCAAAAAAATCCTCACCATGATAAGGATATATATTATCATACCTTGATGGTGGTGGATAACACAGAGCCTAGGCTTGCCCTAAGACTTTCTGCCCTGTTTCATGACATAGCTAAGCCAGTAACCTTTACCTTGGATGAAAAGGGCATTGGACACTTTTATGGACATGAAATTAAGGGAAAGGATATGTGTGAGTACATATTAAAAAGACTAAGATACGACAATGAAACCATAAAAAAGGTTTCTAATCTGGTTTATGACCATATGTCCAGATATACTAATTTAAAGGGCTCCACTATTAAAAAGGTAATTAATCGAGTGGGCAAGGAGAATTTAGAGGATTTATTTATCCTACAGGAAGCAGACATTAAGGCCAGCGCGCCCCCCTTTGACTTTTCAGGTGTCCACCGTTTAAGAAAAAAATCTAAAGAAATTTTGGAGCAAAAAGAGCCTTTAAATGTGAAGGACCTTGTACTAAAAGGCGACGATTTGATAAAATTAGGATTAAAACCTGGCAAGCTTATAGGAGAAATTTTAAATTACTTAATGGAAAAGGTTCTAGAAGCTCCAGAGCTAAACAACAAGAAACAGCTAGAGGAAATGGCTTTAGAATATATTGAAAAAAGTAAAGAGAAAAGAGGTAATGAGGATGAATAAAAAAATTGGATTCATTGGCTGCGGAAATATGGGTCAGGCCATGATAGGAGGTATAGTAAAATCAGGAATTACTCTAGCAGAAAACATAATGGTATCTGACAAAAATGAAGGCTTTCTTAACAAAGTTAAGGAGGAGCTTGGCGTTTTAACCTCTGCGGATAACCTAGAGGTTGCCTCCTTTAGCGACATTCTTGTACTAGCAGTAAAGCCAAACATATATGGAAGTGTTATTAAGGAAATTAGCTCTTCTGTAAAAGAAGATGTAGTAGTGGTAACTATAGCTGCAGGCATAAGCATAGATTTTGTGGAAAGATCCTTTGGAAGAGATATGAAGGTAATTAGAACTATGCCAAATACCCCTGCTCTAGTTGGTGAAGGCATGACCGCCCTTTCTAAAAATTGCAGGGTATCAGAGGAAGAGCTAGTGGAAGTTCTTAACATCTTCCAAAGCTTCGGAAAGACAGAGGTCATTGAGGAAAAACTAATGGATTCAATTCCTGCTATTAGCGGCTCCTCACCAGCCTACGTGTTTATGATGATAGAAGCTCTAGCAGACGGTGCTGTACTTAGAGGTATGCCAAGGGATAAGGCCTATAAATTTGCTGCTCAAGCAGTCTATGGCTCAGCGAAAATGGTGCTAAAGACTGGTGAACATCCAGGAGTTTTAAAGGATAAGGTTTGCTCCCCTGGTGGTACTACTATAGAAGCCGTATATTCCTTAGAGATGAACAATTTTAGGGGAAGTATAATTTCCGCTATGGAAAGCTGTACAAAAAAAGCTATAGAAATGAGTAAGAATAATTAACAGAAAAATCAATAGTTATCCACAGGGTAATAAATTGATAATTTGATAATGATATTCTAACATAAAAAAATATTTGAAAATGAAACAGGCCATTTAAGGAAAATGTCGAAAAAAAGCAGTGAAGTCTCTTATATATTCATAAAAGAGACTTCACTGCTTTTTGTGGATAACTTTTTAAAAATTAGCTTGTCCTGTGTAAAACTATCGTTTTTCTGTGGATTAAGTTGATAATTTTGTGGATAACATGTTGGTTTTGTCCACTAACCTGTGGATAACCCTGTGACTAATGTGACTAACTTTATTGATTTCTCTAATTTTTGAAAATTATACACAAGTGTGAATAGAATTATCCATATTATCCACATGAATTTTATTCCAACAACTTTCTCCAAATTTTTACTTATATCTTTCCTTGTAAAAGCTTTCTATTGTCTCTTCTTGTAGAAAGCCGTTAGCAGCACCTTTTTCACCAATTTTATATGATGCAAAAATAATTGCCTTTTTTATAGCCTCATAAGGATTATAATTTTTGAAATAAAAATGGATGAAACTGGATAGCAAAGAGTCTCCAGCACCAACAGTGTTAACTACCTTTCTAGTTTTGACCGCTGGGAATCGCCCCATAAAATTATCCTTCCTTACACAGAGGAGGGCCCCCTCTGCTCCCATTCCCACAACTAGTATGTCATTATTATATTCTTTTAATACCTGCTCCGCAAAATATTCTACAGGACCTTCTATTTTCTCATGACTCATAAATAGTACATTGGCATACTTCATAAAGTCTGAATTATAGCTATCATGTATGTCATTAACTACATGCACATCACTAACTATTGGCTTATTTAACTCCCTTGCCTTCTGTAAAAAGGGTCTGGAAAAGTTAATATTGGCTAGCACAGCCACATCACATTCTTTTAAGGCTTCCATAAATTTATCCTGTGGATAATTTGTTTCCTGTATATCCTTCAAGTCCGTAAAAATTTGTCTCTTTCCATCGTCGTCATATAATATAACGGATCTAGGAGTTTTATCTATACCTTTCAACAGGTATTTGCAATCTACTCCTATTTCCTTCATAGTAGTAATGATATTATCTGCTTCCATATCTCTTCCTATGATACTGAGCAGGCTTACATCATCACCAAGAGTATGTAAGGCCTTGCCTATATTCATTCCTACGCCAGAAACAGAGGAATCTATTCCTAAGAAAGGATAGCTCACTGGTTCATATTCAATAGGAAAGCCCTTTATTTTTAATGTGGTTTCAATGTTCAACAATCCTGATACTAGAAATTTGGTCAAATTTTCTCACTCCTTACTCCGCCCAGAAGAAATGTTAACAAAAAATTCATCGCCCCTGGGGCAAAATTCTTTCACCACGACTACTTATTTCCACGACCTCTGTGGATAATCCTGCTGCCTCTTCTTTAAACTTGGAGCAAACATCAAAGTTTCCCCAAAAATGCATAGGAACAAGATATCTAGGTTGTAGCTTTTCTATAAAGTACAAGGCTCCCTTGCAGTAGTTATGCTCCAATCTTGGGTCTACAGGGAAGAAGGCAATGTCTATCTTTTCCCCAACTATCCTCTCTACTTCCTCCTTAAACCAACGCTCTGCTTTCTCTATCTCCTCTGGGGTATCGTCCCACCAGTACCACCAGTTTAAATCTCCAGCGTGGAATATGTTTATTCCATCCACATATACCATGAAGGATATACCGATATCTGTGGATCCGTAGCTTTTAATTTTTACTCCTGCCAGCTCTATTTCCTCATAGGGTCCCATAAAGCTTATACTGCTATCTGTCTCTTGAAGTATGATATCATTACTTAACACATATTTTATATCCGGTCTCCAGGAACGCCACTTTAAAATAACTGAATTAAAATGATCCCCATGACTATGGGAGGAAAACACAAGAACTTCTTTATCAATCCTTAAGGTTTCTTCTCCCACAACACCATTGGATAGGCTTCTCCCTGCCCCTTCGCCTTTGTCATTAAAGTAATCGAAAATTAGCAAGTGTTTCTCCGTTTCTACCGCAAAGCCACTATGCTCCAAATAGGTAACCTTCACCTTTTCTAAATTCATGCCAACACCTCCGTATATTTGTCAATAATTTAACATTCTTTTTATATTACATCACATATTTATTTGCATGCATTCCTTTAGTATATCTTCACCCTTATATTATCTCCCTTGAGGCTATAATAATCAAATGATATAATTAATTCAAGAATTTATTAGGAGGGACGCTTTGTGAAATTTAGATTTGAACACAATAACATAAATGTATTAGATTTAGACCGAAGCCTTGCTTTTTATAAGGAAGCCTTAGGACTTGTGGAAGTTAAAAGAATGGAAGCTAAGGACGGAAGCTTTATTCTTGTATATCTAGGCGATGGCACCACTGGCCATATGCTTGAGCTTACTTGGTTAAGGGACAGAAAGGAGCCCTATGACCTTGGAGATAATGAATTCCATATAGCCTTGAGAGTTGATGATTATGAGGCTGCCCATGCCCACCATGAAAAGATGGGCTGCATTTGCTTTGAAAACCCAGAGATGGGCATATACTTTATCAACGATCCTGATGATTATTGGATTGAAATATTGCCAAGTAAATAGGCCGCTAATGCCACTTATAATATTTAGATACTAAGAAGATTTAAGGGCTGATGCATGGCTTGCAAGCTGTAAGTTGTGCTTCGGCCTTATTTTATAATAAATTTTCATTCCGCAAAATTTTCCTTAATGTCTGACATCTGACTTCTAAAAGTGCGGTAGCACTTTTTCATATAACCATATGGTCTTTCTACAAAAATATATAAATTTTTATAAAATTTTTGTTATTTTTTGACATACTATGCTATAATATTATAGTTGTTTGTATAAAGATTTCAGTTTCAATACTAAAGTAAAAAGTAGGTGGTTACAATGTTTAATTTTGAGCATCCTTTAAAAATGTTAAAGCATCAAACCTTGAAGGAAGTGGCCTTGTTAGCAAAGGAAGATAAACTTAATAAATCAGAAATTCGACGTTTATCCTATAAAATAATTCCTGGCCCAAAGGCAAAGTATAGATGCTGTATCTATCATGAGAGAGCAATCATAAAAGAAAGAGCAAAGCTAGCTGCGGGATACGTTCCCAGCGGAGATGAATACGAAACTCTTGTGAAATTAAAAAGCAATCAAATGCTTTATGTTATCCCTTCAGCCTGTGATAGGTGTCCTATTGATAAATATAGGGTTACTGAAGTTTGCAGAGGCTGCATTAAGCATAAGTGTATGGAGGTTTGTCCAGTAAACGCCATTAAGATAGTTAATGATCAGGCTTATATTGAGCAGGACATATGCAAGGAATGTGGTATGTGCTCAAAGGCCTGCCCTTATAACGCAATATCAGAGGTTATGCGACCTTGTAAGAGAGTTTGCCCAACAGGCGCTTTAGATATAGCAGATGATAGAAGGGCTATGATTAAGGAAGAGAAGTGTATAAACTGCGGTGCTTGTATGGATATCTGCCCCTTTGGTGCCATATCTGACAGAAGCTATATAACTGATGTAGTGAAAGCTCTGAAAAACCAAAAGGAAATATACGCAGTGGTGGCTCCAGCTATCACTGGACAATTCGGCCCAGGGGTAACTGTTGGACAAGTTAGGTCTGCCTTTTTACAATTGGGCTTTAAGGGAATGGTAGAAGCGGCCTGTGGTGCCGATGCAGTAACAGTCCACGAGGCCAATGAGTTCGTTGAAAGAATGGAAGAAGGACAGGGCTATATGACTAACTCTTGCTGTCCTGGCTTTATAAACTTTATTGAAGTAATGTTCCCAGACCAAAAAGATAAAATTTCATCTACCGTTTCTCCAATGATAGCCACAGGTAGACTTATAAAAAAGGCAAAACCTGAGGCAGTGGTTGTCTTTGTTGGTCCTTGCATCGCTAAGAAAACGGAAATAACTAATCCATCCCTAAAGGATGCTATAGATTATGTTATGACCTTTGAGGAAATGGCTGCCCTCTTTGATGCCTATAATATAGATCCTGAAGGCTGCCAAAGCGTAGATAGCAATGATGCCTCATTATATGGACGTGGCTTTGCTCAAAGTGGTGGCTTAACTGCTGCAGTACAAAATTACATAGAGGATAAGAATATTTCTATTGAATTTAAGCCTATTAAGGTTAGCGGCGGTATGGAACTTAAAAAGACAATGAGCCTTGCCAAGGCTGGTAAGCTAGGCTGCAACTTTATTGAAGGAATGATGTGTTCTGGTGGCTGCATAGGTGGCCCAGCTACCCTAGTTTCTATGTTAAAATCAAAACCTCAGCTTGTTAAATTTAGCAATAGCTCTGAAGGCAAAAGTGTTCTTTCAAATGAAAAGCTAAAGGACTTTGATGGAGTGAATTTAGAAAGATAAATGTCAATATAACCTCTCTACCAGTATATTTAGACTTGATATTGACAAAATACCCCATATCATGTTATTATATGTGTCATATGAGGGAGTAATATGCGCAATATTGCGTGATAAGTCAACATCCTGGCCTTAAAAAAGCCTGGCTTATCGTAAAATATGAGACTCATGTATGGTTTTTACTGTACTTGAGTCTTTACTTTATAGTGGATCAAGTACGGTAAAGGCTTGATCTATTTTTTATTGGAGGAGGAAGAGAATGAAAGAGTACTTACAAACATCGAAGGAAGTTCTGCAAAATCTAAAAAGTTCTGCAGAAGGTCTTTCCATGGATGAAGCACAAAAGAGACTTGAGGAAAATGGTAAAAACAAGCTTAAGGAGGCTAAAAAGGATTCACTTATTGTACGTTTCTTTAATCAGTTAAAGGATCCTATGATTATTATCCTGCTAGCTGCTGCTGCAATTTCTGGTGTTACCGCTGCATATTCTGGGGAATCCTTCGCAGATGTACTTATTATCCTAGCAGTAGTTGTTATTAACTCTGCCCTAGGTGTGTATCAGGAAAACAAGGCAGAAAAGGCTATTGAAGCCCTACAAGCTATATCTGCAGCCACTTCAAAGGTTATCCGTGATGGTAAGGTTCAAGTAATTAAAAGCGAAGATCTTGTTGTTGGAGACGTTATCCTTCTTGAGGCTGGAGATTCTGTTCCAGCAGATGCTAGACTTTTAGATAGCGCTAGCTTAAAGATAGAAGAAGCGGCCCTAACTGGTGAAAGTGTTCCTGTAGAAAAGGTAATTAATGCTTTAAATCTTGAAGACGAAAAGGATATTTCTCTTGGAGACCGTAAAAACATGGTGTACATGGGTAGTACAGTAGTATATGGTCGTGGAAGCGCAGTTATTACTGCCACAGGTATGGATACTGAAATGGGTAAAATTGCAGATGCTATTACTCAAGCCCAAGAAAACGAAACTCCACTGCAAATTAAGCTAAATGAACTAAGCAAAACTCTTAGCTGGTTAGTGCTTGGTATTTGTGTATTTATATTTATTTTCAGCGTATTTAGAATTTATCCGAATATTACTGGTGACAGTGTTCTTTCAACCTTTATGATAGCTGTTTCCTTAGCAGTAGCTGCAATCCCAGAAGGACTTGCTGCCGTTGTTACCATAGTGCTTTCCATTGGTGTTACTAATATGTCCAAGAGAAATGCAGTTATCAGAAAGCTAACTGCTGTAGAAACCTTAGGTTGCACCAATGTTATTTGCTCCGATAAGACTGGTACCTTAACTCAAAATAAGATGACAGTAGTTGAGCATTTCGGTTCAGACGAGAAGCTATTAGGCCGCGCAATGGCTCTTTGTAACGATGCTCGCCTCAACGATTCCAATCAGGCAGAAGGTGAGCCTACAGAGGCAGCTCTCGTAAATTATGCCTTCAAATTAGGTCTTGCTAAAGGTGATATGGAGAAAGAAACTCCTCGTGTTGGTGAGGCTCCCTTCGATTCAGGAAGAAAACTAATGAGTACTATACATAAATTAAAGGATAGTAGCTTTGTACAATATACAAAGGGTGCTCCTGACGTACTTGTAGCTAAATGTACTAGCTACTGGGACGGTTCTACTGTAAAGCCTATGACCGATGAAATGCGTAAGAAGATATCAGAGACTAACAAGTCCTTAGCTAACCAGGCTCTACGTGTTCTTGCAGCAGCCTTCCGTAGCTGGGATCATATGCCTGAAGATCAAACTCCTGATTTCTTGGAAAAGGACCTTTGCTTTGTAGGCTTAACTGGTATGATTGACCCAATTCGTCCAGAGGTTAAGCCTGCCATTGAAGAATGTAAAGCTGCCGGTGTTCGTACAGTAATGATTACTGGTGACCACAAGGATACTGCTGTAGCTATTGCAAAGCAGCTTGGCATTATTCAGGATGCTTCCGAAGCCTTAACTGGTAACGCCCTAAATGATATTAGCGACGAAGAACTAGATAAGGTTATTGAAAAGTATTCAGTATACGCCCGTGTACAGCCAGAACATAAGGTTCGTATAGTTAAAGCATGGCAGAAAAAGGGCATGATTGTTGCAATGACTGGCGACGGTGTTAACGATGCTCCTTCCATAAAAACTGCCGATATCGGTGTTGGAATGGGTATTACTGGTACCGACGTTACTAAGAACGTTGCCGATATGGTTTTAGCTGACGATAACTTTGCAACTATTGTTAACGCAGTAGAAGAAGGTCGTCGTATTTACGATAACATTATAAAATCTGTACAGTTTTTACTTTCCTCCAACTTATCGGAGGTACTATCAATCTTTATATCAACCTTACTTGGTTTTACTATCTTAAAGCCAGTACACTTGCTTTGGATAAATTTAATCACAGACTCCTTCCCAGCAATTGCCCTAGGTATGGAAAAAGGTGAAGCAGATACTATGAAGCGCCCACCTCGTGATTCTAAGGAAGGAATCTTTGCTAGAGGCTTAGGCTTCGATGTCGTATGGCAGGGTGTTATGGTTACAGTGCTTACCGTTGCAGCCTACTTTATCGGACACTATATGGAAGCTGGTGTATTTGAAATAGCTGAAAGTGCAGATGGAATGACCATGGCCTTCTTAACTATATCCATGGCAGAAATGTTCCACTCACTAAATATGAGAAGCAGAAGAAACTCATTGTTTAAGATGGGTCACCATAATAAGTATCTATTTGCAGCAATGATAGCTTCTCTAATTTTGACAAGTTTAGTTATATTCGTTCCATTCCTAGCCAACGCCTTCCAGTTTGAGACTATATCACTGGCTGAGTACCTTGTGGCTATAGGCTTAGGCTTACTGGTTATTCCAATAGTTGAAGTGGTTAAGATTTTTCAGAGAGCTTATGATAGAAAGAGAGCAAACTAGCTATAAATAAAGTATAAATAGAGACTGCTGCACAGAAACTGATTTATCAGTTGTGCAGCAGTCCTTTTTATGTTCAATATATCTATTAATTGGGAAAAACATAAGGAAATAAAACTCTTCAAGAAACTTTTTAAACTTAAAAAATACCAGAAAGCTTATCCTAATACTTCTGCTTAGCCATCAACTGTTTGTTGAAATAAAGCAACATAGTTAAAAACCCATATATACTGCCCATTACATTCCAGAAATTCTTATACACTGACCATTACATCCCAGCAAATAAATAATAAAGCTGTTGGACAACTTGCATTTAATTGCTCAACAGCTAATTTTTTAACTTATATAGTATATCCTAGGTTAATTATAGGTCCTCGGCCTTTTTGTTAAGATTCTTCTTCTGCACCATCTAAAACGCTTAAGGCCTCAGTAACTTCTTTTTCCATCAATGTATATTTCCTTATACTCCTTAGGGATATCTATCGCTTCAAGCTCTTTAATATTTTCTTTATCCAACTGTTGAATATCATGGACCCAATTATTAAAGTACTTTTCAATTTTATTTGCAACTTGGTCAAATTTTTTGACCTATACAATGTCTTTAGGTTCCTTTAGGGACAAGTCAGAATTGACCATTTTCTCTAGTTTTTCATTCATGTAATCTACACTATCACTTACTTTTAGATAATACTTCTTTTCAACATCTATTAAAGCTACAAATTTACCATATTCATCTTTACTATACTCTTCATCATCATCTACTAGCTCACCTTCATAGCCTTCTTCATAAAATTCCATAATTTTTTCAACAGCCTTAGTAAATTGCTCCTTTGAATTGTGATTTACTAAATCCTTTGAAGTATTTTTACAACCGGTAGCTCCTAAAAGCATTACAGCTACTAACAATAATAGTATCCTGAAAGATTTCTTAATTATCATTCATCCCCCCCAAGCTAGTACAATTGTATATCATCTACTATATAACCCTACATTTTCCATTGTATTCCTACATTTTTCTTATGTCAATGCTTTTATTCCTAAAAATTCGACATCTGTGCCCTTGCCACTTATATATTTTCATGCAATAAAAAAAGAGCCTATAAAGAAGCGTTCACTTAGGGAT
>DGDR01000188.1 GCA_002385545.1 Clostridium sp. UBA3947 | reverse complement strand
TTAATGTTTTGTGGCTCACTGCTCTTATAATTATTCAAAAATTTACTTCTTCAAAACAGCTGTTGATAGTGAAGGCATTGTTAGCTTGCCCTTCTTTAAGGTAATCTTCCCGTCATTGGTTAATAGTTCTCCTCTAACCTTAAGCTTAGCATATTCTTCTCCGCTTAAGTCTAGCTCTACCTGCTGATCTGATAGATTATGAATAATGTACACCTTGGAATTTTCATATTCTACGCTATAAGCGCATACAGCGTCATTACCCAAATCTATGGAAGTTACCGTTCCTCTTTGAATTTCAGGATTTTCATTTTTAATTCTTATAATATCCTTATAGAATTGTAGCAAGGATTTTTCATCTTTTTCCTGCTCTGCAACACCTGTTTCTATGGTCTTACCATAATCGGCATATGGTGGTGCTTCAGTAATTCCCTTTTTGTCGGTAGTAGACCATACCATTGGTAGTCTCTTATTTTCGTCCTTACCTGAACCAATCATACCAATTTCTTCACCATAATATATGAAGGTATTTCCAGGTATCATCTGATATAAGCTTGCAGCCATTTTTAATTGTTCAAGCTTCTGTCCAAAATATCCTGCACTTCTACCTTGGTCATGATTGGATATAAAAGGTGCATCAATGGCATCTTTGTTAACTCCTTTAATTTCCTTCTGCCATTGTTCTACTGCCTTACTAAAGCCAATACCATCCTTCTTTCTTATAGCGGTAGCAACTTTTCCTGTAGACTCTGATAATGGGAAGTTAAAGAAGCTATCTGCTCCACTCTTATAGTACTGAGATATAGTACCGCCATTTGCCCATACTTCTCCAACTATATAAACGTCCTTCTTATAAGCTTTCATTCTATCAGTGAAGTCCTTTAGGAATTCTATACTCTTTGTATTACTACCAGTATAGAAGGAAGTAACAGCATCCATTCTAAAACCAGCAACGCCTTTATCTATCCAGAACTTTCCTATCTTTTCAATTTCATCTCTAACTTCAGGATTGTCTAAGTTCAAGTCTGGCATCTGATCCCAGAAGCGTCCTTCATAATACCAGCCTGAAGGCATACCTACTGAGTGATATCCAGTCTTATTCTGCTGAGCAAAGTTGTAGTATTCAACATACTTATTATGCTCTCTGCATAGCTCTTCGTGAGTACATTGCTCTTGTCCACATGGTTCTATAGTTAAGCTTTTCTTAGCTGATAAAAACCAAGGATGCTGCGCAGAGCTATGGTTAACAACCAAGTCAATAATTACCTTAATTCCTCTTTCATTGCACTTAGCTATTAATTCTTCAAAATCTTCCATGGTGCCATATTGAGGGTCAATAGAATAATAATCTTTAACGTCATACTTGTGATAGGTGGGTGATGGCATTATAGGCATAAGCCATATCCCATCTATGCCTAGGTCATTTTTTGTTTTAAAATCATTGTCTTTTAAATAGTCTAGCTTTTTGATTATGCCTTTTATGTCGCCTATTCCATCTCCATCTGAGTCATAAAAAGAACGAACGAAGATTTCATAATAGTTTCTATAATTATCATCAATTATATTTATCTTATTTTCTTCTTTACTACATCCACTGGCTAAAAGCATAGTGAAAGTTAGTATAATTCCTAGGACTTTTTTTCTCATTTTTTATTCCTCCAATACAACTTAGCCCTTTACAGAACCTCCAGTTACACCTTCTACATAGTACTTCTGCATCATTATAAATAGAATTGTTATTGGAATAGCAATAATTACTGCACCAGCGCAGAACTGTGTGAAGTAGTTGTATATATTCTCTCTTGTTATCATCTGATATAATCCAAGAGCGATGGTGTAATTCTGGTAATTATCCTTCATAATTACGCTAACAAATATAAAGTCTACCCATGGTCCTATAAAGGATGTTAATACAGTATAAGTAATAATTGGTTTTGAAAGTGGTAGGGTAATCTTCCAGAATACCTGGCTCTTAGTCGCTCCATCTATAATTGCAGCTTCGTCTAGAGCCTTTGGAATAGTATCGAAGAATCCCTTTGATATATAATAACCTAAAGCAGATCCTCCAGAGTATACTATTACTAAGGATACTAGTGATTGTTGTAGGCCAAATGACTTTAATATATGATAAACTGCTATCATTGACATAAAGCCTGGGAACATACCTAAAATTAAAGCTACATTCATCATAGGTTTTCTTGCTTTAAATCTAAGTCTACTGAAGGTATAGCTAGTACCTAACACTAGTAATGTAGATACAATACAGCTGAATATTGCTACTACGAAAGTATTCATAAACCATCTAGGATAGTTAAACAATTTTGTTTCAGTAAATAGTTTAATATAATTATTTAAGGTATAGCCCTTAGGCAAAATATAAGGTGTATATGCGCCTGGTTCTTCTCTAAATGATTGAAGAATTAACCATACTAATGGGAAAAGCCAAATTATAGATAATACCGTTAAAATTACATATATTATGGCATTAGCTATCTTAGTCCTCATCCCATAACCTGTAGTCTTTTTATTGGAAACGAATTTATATTTATCCATCATTGGAAAGTATCCTCCTTCTGAACAGATGCAGATCTATTGTAGGCAATAAGTGAGAATACCGCACTTATTAAGAACACAATTATACCTATAGTAGATCCTAGGGAATAGTTCTGCTCATTAACTGTAAGTTTATACAGCCAAGTAACAAGCAAATCTGTTTGCCCTGCCTGGTAGTAGTCTAGAGTAGCTGGACCTCCTCCAGTTAACAGATATATAACGTTAAAGTTATTTATATTACCAACAAACTGAGTAATTAAATATGGAGTGGTTACAAACAGCATATATGGTAAAGTTATTTTCATAAAGGCTGTTACAGGACCTGCACCGTCTATCTTAGCACTCTCATATAAATCCTCAGGAATATTCATAAGGATACCTGAAGTAATAAGCATGGTATATGGAATACCTACCCACATATTTACTAAAATTACAAAAATTCTTGCATTTGTTCCATTTGTTAAAAACTGAATAGGTTCTGAAATCAAACCTAATCTCTGAAGTATTATATTAACTGGTCCCACGTCTTGGAACATTCTTTGCATAAGCATCAAGGTTACGAATTGAGGAACTGCAATAGTTAATACAAACATAGTTCTCCAAAAGCCTTTGAACTTAATGCCCTTCTTATTAATAATAATTGCTAAAATCATACCGAATATATAGTTAGTAAAGGTTGCAAAAACTGCCCAGATAAATGTCCATATTAAAATTTTACCAAAGGTTCCGGATATCTTTGCATCACTAGAAAATAAGTTCCTAAAGTTTTCAAGTCCAACCCAAGTAAATAGCTTTCCTGGTGGTTGGTGGGTTTTATCAAAGTTAGTGAATGCCATCAAAATCATGAATAGAAGTGGCATAATTACAGTTACTACAACGCCTATAACAGGTAAAGTTAATAAAGTTTTATGGAAGTTTTTATCAAATAAATTTTTTACATCTTCAATGAAAGTAGTAGGCTTCTTTCCAGCATTTCTTAGCAACTCACATTTGTAGCCTTCAATTACACTTTTTGCATATACTACAATCATAGCTAAACATATAAAAACAGTAATAACACCAAAGAGCAAGATCAACATTGAGTTATCGCCTTGAATATAGTCATAGATCTGAAGCTCCTCATTCCACACTTTATACTGTGCACTTTTTCCTAATGTGGATAAATTGCTTAAATAATACCATCCGGTGTTAGATATGTATGCTATAAAACCTACTTGTATAGCAAGAAAAATCAAACCTTTTACTATTTGTCCTCTTAAGATACATCCTAACCCCATTACAATGAAGCTTAATTTCGTTACTAGATTACCTTTTTTTAAGGCATTAAAAAAGAGGGTTCTTCCATTCGTTATGTCTTTAGATACATTAATATCTTCCATATATACCTCCATAATGATAATTAATCTTATAGAAAAACAGCTAGAAATACTTCCAGCCGTTTTTCTTTATAGATAGGCCTATTGTTGAATTTGTGCTACCATTTCATCCAATAGTTCTTGAAGTGATTTTGAATAATCCTTAGATTCCATTGCTAGACCGAAAGCTTCAGCTGGTGCCCAATAGCTACCAAGTACATCTTTCTGAGATACAGCGAACTTGCTTTGTTCAGCTAATGCAGCTAATACAACATTCTTCTTAACTTCATCACTTTCAGCAACCTTAATGTTGGATGGTCCAATCTTTCTCTTTTGAAATCTTAATAACTGATTTTGTTCGTTAGTTATCCATTCAGCAAAGTCCATAGCATCTACTGGGCTCTTAGTTTGGCTGTTTACACCAACTAGCTTGTAACCAGCAAAGCTACCCATTTGAATCTGTTCTCCACCAGCAGTGAAAGTTGGAAGCTTAGTTGCAGCGAAGTTATCGCCTAATTTTTGTTGAATAGCTTCTGCGTTCCAAGTACCGGAAACAGCTGCTGCTATTGTATCTCCCATTCCACCAGTGATGTATGGGTCGTCACCAGTCTTGAATGCTTTATGAGCTGTAAATGCCTTTATAGCTTCTGCAGCCTTTAGACCCTTATCATTGTTGAAGTCACAAACTTGCTTTCCATCTTTAACTGATAATGTACAACCTGCTCCTAAGAAGAAGGAAGCTATATACCAACCATTGGATACGTCCATAACAACTTGCTTACCAGCCTTGTCAGCTGCTGCTAAAATACCATCTAATGTCTTAGCATCTTCATCGCTTATAACGCTCTTATCATAGTATAAGAAGTAACCATTATCAGCAGTCATTGGATAAGCATATAATTTTCCATCAATTGTAGCTGCTTCTATTGAACCTTCAGTGTTAGCAGCTATAACCTTATCCTTGTTTCTAGTAATTTCATATAAAGCATCTGCATTGTATAAATCCCAAATCTGGTCGTTAGCGAAAGCAAAAACGTCAGCTGCAGCTGATGGATCTTCTAAAACCTTAGTCTTAGCATCTGCTTCACTTACAACACCAAGAGAAATGTCATATTCCTTGTCTGGGTTAGCTTCCTTAAATGACTTAATCATTTCTGCTAAAATCTCTTGCTCTTCTTGCGCACCCCAAACCTTTAATGTTACTTTTGTCTTCTGCTTGTCGCCATTTCCTGAGTTATTGTTATCTTTATTGTCCTTCTTACCACAACCAGCAACTAAAGCACTTGCCATAGCAGCGGTTAGAACTAAGGCTACTGCCTTTTTAGATTTTTTTAACATAATATTCCCTCCATTTTTCATCATTTTTTTATTTAATATCTCTATTTAAATAGAGATTTTGATGACTAATTAATTTAACAGAATTACCTTTTACCAGCTTTGCTGGAAGAGTCAAGTGTTGAGAAAACTTCTTGTTTCGAATGCTTTTAATTAATAGATCCACACTTTTTTTTGCTATATCTACAGAAGGCTGTTTAACAGTGGTAATAGTTGGATTATAGAACATTGCCTGCTCAATACCGTCAAAACCTATAATGGATATATCCTCTGGCACTCTAAACCCATTGTCTATGGCACACTTTGCTATTCCAATGGCCATAATATCCGACATTGCAAATACCGCTGTAATCCATTTCATTCGTTTAAAAAACTTGGACATATTTTCATAAGCAGATCCACATGAAAACTTTGATTCGAGATACATATTTTCCTTATCAAAGAACATACCTCTCTCTTCAAAAGCCTCCAGCACACCTTTATATCTGCTATAAATCAAATCCTTCTGATAAATAGCTCCACCAACAATCAAGATGTCCTTGTGGCCTAAGTCAAGAAGATAACTAACAGCAGCTTTAGCTTCTAATCTGTCGTCAATGGATACACTGCTCACTCCTGGAACATTACAGCCACTAGCGTTAGAAGTTGCATATACGCACGGACTATTTAACTTATGTAGTTCATCTTCTCTATCTACGGCACTACCACCTAAAAAGATAATGCCCACTGCTTTCTTTTCCTTTATTAGCTGACTTGCATATCTTATCTCGTTTTCCTCTTCATCGATATATGTAACTAAGGGAATGTAACCTTTAGCTTCCACACTCTTTTGTAATTCAATAACCATGTCATAGAAAAAAGGATTATAGGTACCTTTTACAATAATACATATTATCTGAGAAGTAACTTGCTTTAAATTCTTCGCATTGGAGTTAGGAATGTAATTGCACTTTTCAATTACCTCCATAACCTTGTTCCTAGTCTCTTGGCTAACTCCATAACCGTTATTAATTACTCTAGATACTGTTGCAACGCCAACACCTGCAATCCTCGCTATTTCCTTTATAGTATAGTTGCTCATCCCTTCACCTAGCCTCTATGCAAAGGTAACGTTACCAAGATAAAGTAGGAAACGTTTCCGATATTTAAATAATATCACAATTACAAAATAAAAACAATACTTTTATTAATACTTTATTAATATTTTATTTTTCCAAATTTCTACATTTTACCATTTGCACCCTCGAACAAGCCGTATAGTCCATTCATTTGCCAAGATAACACAGGAAAAAGTCAACATAATTATATTATATTTTGCGAAAAAGCTATATTTTTTATAAGATCTTTTCATAAATTAATCAAATGCTATTTCTTTAATCAACTTACCATCAAAGTCCTTAATCTTAAATCTATCCTCCTCTAGGATGCCATAGCTATTGGTGCTATCCTCCTTAGGCATAGACACAGAACCAGGATTTATTATAAATATATCCCCTCTTTTCTCAGCCATAGGCACATGAGTATGACCATATATTAAAACATCACCCCTGCCTAAGGCCGGGATCGTATCTATATTATAAATATGACCATGAGTCATGAACAATCGCCTGCCATTATATAAGATGTTAGAGTACTGCGCCATTATAGGAAAATTAAGGACCATTTGGTCAACCTCACTATCACAATTGCCCCTTACTGCTATAATCTTATCTGCATATTTATTAAGAACCTTTGCTACCTCTTTTGGATTATAATCCTTAGGAAGAGGATTTCTAGCACCATGATACAGCAAATCACCTAAAATAATGATATACTGTGCCTTTTCTTTATGAAAGCTTTCTATAGCCTTATTAGCATAAAATAAGGAACCATGTATATCAGAAATAAGCAATAACTTCATAAGCTATGTACATTCCTTTCTTTTCTTGTGTTTGTAATAATTTTATTATAACATCACTAAATATTATACCTTTAAATGAAACTTCTATTTTTCACTGACACCAATTTTTATAAAAATATAAGGAAAGCTCCTGTCCCCAGACATTACATGAAATATAGGAGTCACCTGCTGCAACTCATTTTCCTCTATATAATCTAGTAAAAGTCTGTAGACAAGCTCCGTATTTTGTTCAACCTTGTCATAAATGCTATGGGAAATCATATTTTCTATACTAAAGTAGCTATGAAATTCCATAATATCCTTTGTGTCTACATAATCTTCCCTCACAGGCATAAAAAACTCTACATTCATAATTTCATCCATTGGCACATTGTTTAGAGAATAAAAAAAGGGACCCTTACCAGTTGCCTTTAACTCCGAAAGCTTTTCCATAAAATCTTCTATAGCCTTATTCATATCACTATAATGGAAGCGATATTTTCTAGACAGCACATTTCTGTATCTAATTGAATCCTGATTATTTATCATTCTTCCACCTCTTTAACAATAGGAGCATAAATATCGATTATTCCGTCCCCATAAACCTCTAAATATATATTGTAAAAAGGCTCCTTTAATTTTAACCCTTGATCTTCTGCACAAGCACGCAATAGCGTATAGGACAATTCTAGTTCTTCATCCAAATCTGCGTGTCTAAGCAGCAATCCATCCTCAAAATACATTTTTTCATTATATGAATAGATATCATTATCTTTAAATTTAACAGCTACGTTTACCGGCAAATAAATATTGAATTTCATCTTTCCTTCTTCCTCACAAGCAGATACTTGATAGAAAACAGGGCCTGTCCCATATAGCCCATTTTTTATAACCATATTTCTAAGTTCTCTTGCCCCCGTATACCATTCTTTCATATCACCAATAAGCCTTCTACTAATCACTCTATTAAATAATAGTGGACATCGTCTAATTTTCAATTTTTTCTCCTCCTAACAACTTTTCTGCTTATTAATAAATAACCTTACCAATATTTATTTATCTTATGTAGATTTTCAAAATAAGGTATATCAATTTTGTAATTTCTTTGCATCGGCTCCTTCTAGGGACATATAGGGCTATCTTTTATATCTACGCTTTTGAGACTTATTATCTTTTAGAAACTTCTTTATAAATTTAGATATCTTGTTCTTTATTTTTATTAGTAAATAAACTATAATCAATACACCTATATAAAAATAAAACATTATTCTTACAAGTTCTTTAATGTCTGAAAGTTCTTCGCCTATAAAAGATAATGGCATAATAATTAATGTTATTATTGTAGTTATTTTTAATGCCTTCTTTAAATCTTTAAAGCCTTTTTTAGGCTTCTTTAGTTCTTCAATAACATCTGGGGGCATTTCAACAATAAAGCTATCAAACCTAAATTTGCAATAAATCATTAAAAAAAACTCCGGGAGAGCCAATGCCATACCATATTGGATAAAGGCACTCATAGTCATTAAGAAAATAGTTGAAAATATTTTATTTCCACCATTATTAGTTAAAACTCTTGCCAATGCCCCTCCTAAAACCGTTAATGCATATATTAGAGGAACATTTACTTTTCCTTCCCGTTGTTGAAAATCATATAATAGTTTTCCGCCCTTCCTGAGAGCTCCTTGTTCTACTCTTTTTATTGCTCTGATTGTTGATGCTATTAAAAATACAAATCCGCCTAGCATTAAAAAAAGTCCTGCAATTGTCAGAAATTTATCTTTAGCTTCAAACACAGCAAAACAATAAAATATAAAATAGAAATCTATTGATACAACAAAGGCTGAAATACAGGTGGCAATTGCTCCATACTTCTGAAATTTAAAGCATCTTTTTATACTAGTAAAAAAACATGCGTTTACTAATTGCACTGTAAAAAAAAGTATATTTAATACTGCCAGACACCACCATAAAGCACTATTGGTTTTTATAGCTATTACCATTAAGAAAATAGATGGTAATAAGCTTATTATTGCTGCAGCCCATAAAAATACTGGTATAGCATCAGGGCGCATTCTATCTTCTGCAACACACTTCAATTCATAGAAATCTTCTTCTTTACAGTTTTTCAGCATAGTATCCTCCTTACCAGAATAAATCATCAACAAAATCTGATATATTGTTAGCCGCCTCAGAAATTTTGTCCTTCACAAATTCTCCTGCGTCTCCAATGCCATCAACTAATGCATTAGCTCCATCTTTTGCCCACTCAACAGCACTTTTGCCCCCTAAAAAATTAAAATCTTGATTAATCACCCAATTAATCCCTATACCCAATCCAGCACCTACAGCAGTGCCTAAAGGGGGTGCAATAAAAGAACCAAGAGCCGCACCTAATGCCGCAGCTCCAGCCCCTGCTGCTACATCGACAGTAGTATCTACCACAAACTCCTTCACTGTTCCTGCATTAACCTGCCACTCTCCATCCACATACAAATTGTCATAAACATTAGAAACAACAGTTAGTCCAGTTCCTACTATTCCTGCAGCCTTAGTTACTTTTGTTGCAGTTGTAGCACCTTTCCATCCTCTAAAATCATCAAATACCTTCATGCTATCCTGAAAAGTAGTCTTTCCAACATCCCATGCATTGGCCCATTTGCTTTTTGATAAGCTATCAATGTAATTAGACAATTCATCGTATTCACAATACTTAAACATGTTTGCATTCTTTTTTACGTATTTATTACTTCTAGTCATCTTTTTATCATATACAACTAAACCTTCATTAACTAACTCCGTAATTTTCGTTTTATTTCTCCATTTGTTTGTCCCACCTAAATGCTCTTTTAGTAATTCTAAATATCTTTGATATTCTATATTGCTACTTATTTTAGGACCAACAATCTTCATAATAATCTTGCCATCTTGCTTAATAGCCTTAAATCGTAAGCCTTTTCCTGCAATTAAGTATTTCCTAGGATCAATTTCTGTTAAAATATTTAGCAATACATCTACGCCATCTTTATATTTCCAATCTAAAAAGTCTTGTATATTTTTATCAATGTAGTCACCTAAATCATAATCTTCCTCTCCTACTGCAGCGCCTACATTTGAATTTATTTGTCCCAAATTACCTTCTGATAATATTAGGGCTTTTGCTAATATAGCTCCCTCTGCCTCATCATATTTGCTCAGAGCTGTATTTATAAAAGCATGAAGAGCCTCTAGTTTATCCTCTAACGACACCGATAAACTATAGGCATTATTTAATTTATAATTTATGGAGCCATAAGCTCTAGCTTCTCCATTCATGCTTCTTTTAACCATGGATAATCCATCAACTATAGCTGATATGTTATATCTTTGCTTTTGTAAAACATTATTTAGCATTCTTACTCCGTCTAAATTAACTTTAATAGCTGACAAAAATAGCACCCCATCCACAAAGATATTACAGACAATGCTGCCACTTTTATTAAGCTGGTCCTTTAAATTCTCCTCTCTCGCCTATTAGACTAGGAATTTGGTTTAGCTCATCTATTTCTGAAGCTAAAGATTGCATAATATTATTCAAATTTGTAATACTCCTAAGTATTTCACCAATTGCCCTATTAATGTCTGCTATCTCTGGAGCTTGCCAATGGCTATTTAAATTATCTCTGTAAGTTCTCATACTTTCCGCCATAACATTTAAAGATGCTAAATATTTTTTAATAGCACTAGCTTGAAAGCTATTATTGTACATATTATTCAAAGCATACTCACTCCCCAACAAGTTATTGACTTCACTTATTACAAGGCCTTAGCCAAGGCTTCAATTTCCTCCTGTGCTTCCCTATAGGTATTCATTGCAAACTTTAAATGCATAGAATACTGTTTCATAAAATCTAATACCTTAATCATGTTTCCTGTAAACTCATTAATTTGAGTAAAAAAATTTGAACTGTCTACACCTTGCCAGGCTGTTTCAAGATTCCTGATTTCTTGCAACAGCTGCTGATACTTATTTTCATAATTTACGATTTTCTCATCTATCAATTTGATATTGGATTCCAGCTTAATCAAATCAACAGAAAAACTTTTAGCCATTTATATCAATCCTCCAGATAATAAAGTATGAAAGGAATAATTAAATGTTGATATTTTCTATATTACTACTATTTTACCATATAATTGCTAATGTGTAATGTAAAATTTGATATTATATCAAAATATCCCACTCTATACCAATTAATATTATACTAATTTCTTTTAAAAATAAAACCGAATTACATTTCTGCAATCCGGATAAAATCTAATTTACTATGATTCTAAAGCCTTTAGACTTTAAATAAAAGTAAAGGCCTACAGATTTAGTTATAAAACCTGTAGACCCTTCCTAAAAAATATTCTAAGATAGATCAACCCACTTATCTTTTGCCTTAAGTACATCTTTTTCTGTGAGATTCGTTTCCTCCATGATTTTCCCCATTCCAATACCCTTATCTAGCATTTCTTTTGCCTTTTCCATTGCTTTCTCATGTTCACCTTTTTTCAATTTTCTGCTTTCCTTCATATGAGGCAACCTCCCTTATTATTAAGCTCTTATAAATAAGTGTTTCCTCATATAATTCCTCCTATTCAACTGAATAACCGCAATTAATATCAAAGGGCATGATTAACAGCTTTGCTAGCGGCTTTTGATAATTGTCAAAAAAACTCTTTGTTGCTATTGTTATATTTTAACTTTTCTAATATAAGTTCTTTTATTTTCGTAAAATTTTATCCATTGCCTTTCCCTTGGCTAATTCATCAACAAGCTTATCTAAATAGCGAATTTCTCGCATTATTGTCTCTTCGATTTCTTCTATTCGGACGCCGCAAATGACACCTTTAATCAAAGAACGATTGGGGTTCATCTGGGGAGCTTCTGCAAAGAAGGTCTCGAAATCTGTCTCCTTTTCTAGCTGCTCCTCTAATTGCTCCTGACTATATCCAGTGAGCCAACGGATAATTTCATCCACTTCCTCCTTGGTACGTCCTTTCTTCTCTGCCTTTGCAATATAATAGGGATAATCACTTGCCACACTGGTTGTATAAATGCGATGCTTGCTCATTTTACTTCTCACTACTCCTCTATCAGTTTATATAATTTAGTTTCCATATTTTTGTAAGCACCTTTATGATAAAGCTTTTCCCTAACAGGAATAAATTCTGTAAGTTTTAATTTAATTATATCATTTCATAAGGAAATATACTCTTCTTTATTATTGCACCAAATAATATTTTATAATTTTCTATAAAAATAAAAATCTCAGGTATTGCCTTACCTGAGATGGAAAATTCACGTTTTTTCTATAGGTTAATTACTTTATTTACTGCATGATGTCTTCCTTTGGGTACGATAAAAGGTGTGTAGGATACTGGATCTTCAATAACTACGCAGTCTAGACCAAATACTGAATTAATTAATTCCGGAGTTATAACCTCTGCTGGCGTACCCTGAGCAATAAGTTTTCCTTTTTTAATGGCAAATATATAATCGGCATATCTAGCAGATAAGTTTATATCGTGGAGCACCATTACAATAGTAGTGCCTCTTTTTCGGTTTAAATCCGTTAATAAATCAAGAATCTCCACTTGATAGGCTATATCAAGGTAGGTAGTTGGTTCATCTAGAAGCAGTATATCCGTTTGCTGAGCAAGGGCCATGGCAATCCACACCCTTTGGCGCTGTCCACCAGATAACTCATCCACGTTACGGTTAGCCAGCTCTGTAATTCCCATTATTTCAAGAGCCTCTTCCACTGCTTCAAAATCTGCTTTATCCATGCTTTTCATAAAGGATTGATAGGGATATCTACCTCTTGAAACTAAGTCCCAGACAGTTATACCTTCTGGAACCACAGGAGACTGAGGAAGTAAGCCTAAAACCTTTGCTAGCTGCTTGGAAGGCATTGAAGTTACTTTTTTACCATCAATAACAACCTGTCCCGATACGGGCTTAATAAGTCGGGCTAGAGTTTTTAGTAAGGTGGATTTGCCACAGGCATTGGCACCTATAATAACACTGATTTTATTGCTTGGAATAGCTATATCAATCCCATCCACTATAACCTTCTTGTCATATCCAGCTACTATTTCTTTCCCTTCAAATGAATGTTTTTTGTTTAGCATTAGGCTTTTCCCCTCCTATTTATAAGAACTAATAGAAACAGCATATATGGTGCTCCTAAAATCCCTGTAACCACACCAACAGGAAATCTTGTGCCAAAGGCAAACTGACCAAGCATATCTGCTCCAAGAACTAATATAGCCCCAACTAGACCAGAGGCTAGAACATTTGAAGCCCCTAATCCAACAAGTCTAGCGGCTATAGGTCCAGACAAAAATGCTACAAAGGCAATGGGACCAGTAATAGAGGTTGCAAAAGCTATTAAAAATACAGCACTAAGGATTAAGAGTAATCTTACTAAATTTATTTTTACACCCAATGTAGTTGAAAACTCATCTCCTAATTCCAGTACCTTAAGCTCCCTTGTTAATGATAAGATAATAGTTCCTCCTATAAGTACAACTATAAGCAATTTAGGTACTGCTTCCATCTGCATACCATTCAGGCTTCCGCTTAACCATCTAAGTGCAGCTCCTACATCATGCTGGGAGGCTTTAGCTAGTAGATAGGATATAAGAGCATTAATCATAGCTTGCACGCCGATTCCTATAAGTATCAACCTGCTACTGGAAAATGATGATCCCTTAGATAGCAAATATATAAGAGCTGCTACTAAAATCCCTGAAATCACCGCTGCTATAGCTACTCTACTACCACTCATACGTAGCATTAATATGCAAAAAACTGCAGCAACGCTAGAACCAGAGCTTATACCTATAATATCAGGACTAGCTAAGGGATTTCTGAGCATTGTCCGAAAGGTGTTTCCTGCTATGCCAAAGGCTAGCCCAGCCAAGGCTCCACAAAGCATCCTTGGTAAGCGAAGAGTTCCTATGGTAAAACTAGCTCCCTGTATCTTCTCACCGCTTATAACCCTTAGAACAGTGCTTAAGCTATAGGTGTTTTTACCATATACAAGCATTACAAGGCATAGAGCTACTGTTAGAAGTAGTAAAATAATATTTACGCTGATACGTCGAATTTTTCTTCTAGTGTAACCTTGTGTAATTAGATTGTGAGCACCTTCTATCATATAGCTCTCACCTTCGCTTTCCTAGCAATTATTATAAGGATAGGTGCTCCTAAAAAGGCGGTAATTATTCCAACCTGAACCTCTCCAGGACTTCCTATTACTCTACCTAAAACATCTGAAATTGTTAATAGGGCTGCTCCTCCAATGGCAGACAAAGGAACTAAACCCTTTAGATTTGATCCAAAAATCAAACGTATACTGTGAGGTATCATTAAGCCTATAAAACCAATAGGACCTGCCACAGCCGTAGTTGCACCAGAAAGCATAACTCCTGCAAGGGCACATACCAGCCTTATAAGGCCTGTATTTACTCCAAGACCAGTGGCAACCTCGTCCCCTAGAGCTAAAATATTGAGTGCTGGTGTTACTGCTATGCTTATTATTAGTCCAATTATTACAAAGGGCAGTATTAAACTGATGCTCTCCCAGGTGGCACCGCTTACGCTTCCCACCTGCCAAAACCTAAAAGCATCCATAGCCTGACTTCTAGGAAGCAACACTGCACTAACTAAAGAGGATAAAACAGCACTGGTAGCTGCCCCTGATAAAGCAAGCTTTATTGGAGTCATACCCCCACTTCCTATAGAAGCTATAAAATAAACAAATACTGCAGTTAAAGCTGCTCCAAGTAATGCAAGCCAAATATACTGCTTAGCTGAACCAATATTAAAAAAGGCTATTCCAATTACAACAAATAAAGACGCTCCTGTATTAACTCCTAAAATACTTGGATCTGCAATAGGGTTTCTAGTTATGGATTGCATAAGGGCTCCTGAAATTCCAAGAGAAGCCCCTGCCATAATACTGAAAATAGTTCTTGGAATACGCTCCCGGACTACTAGAGCAGCAAAAGAACTGTCATTACTATCCAATAAAGCCTTAAGCACCTGACTAAACTCAATACTTTTTGACCCCCAGGCCAGGGATGCAAGCACACATAAACCTAGAAAAATAAAACTAAGTAAATAAATTAAAATTGTTTTTGATTGCTTCATTTTACCTTATCTGCTGCCTCTCCAATTATATCTAAATATTCATCTATAGTTGCAGGAATAGATAGGGCACTTGGAGTACAGGAAGCTGCTAATGAGGATCCATCTTCTATAATTGCTACAGCACCATTTTTAATAGCTGGAACTGTTCCTAGCAAAGCATCGCCTTGAAGCTGCTTTAATAAATCGTCATTACCATAGGCTAAAATAATATCTATATCTGATAATTGATCAATATTTTCTGAACTAATTTCTAGAGCAAAGCTATTTGAAGTCTCTGCTAATTTCTTTACGCTTTCTGGCACTACCATACCTAAATCCGTTAAATAAGCTGCACGAGGATCTGATGGTAGATATACATAAAATTTACCTAAATCCGCTGGATTGAAGTAGCAAAAGGCCGCCTTCTTACCTTTAATGTTTGGCTTAGCACTAGTTTTTTCTTCTATTAGCTTTTCTAAATCGGAAACTAACTTTTCTCCTTCAGCCTTCTTACCCATTGCTGTTGCGTTTATTGTTATTTGGTCCCGCCAATATGTTTGCCATGGAAGACTTGGATACGCTACTACAGGGGCAATTTGACTTAGCATATCGTACTCCTCCTGAGTTATACCAGAATATGCTGCTAAGATAACATCAGGATTTGCATCGCTTATAGCCTCGTAGTCTAAACCATCAACATCATCAAATACTTGAGGCTTATCCACTCCTAACTTCTTATATTGCTCTCCTGTCCATGGTAGCAAACCATTTTCATCGGTCTCTCCGTAATTGGCCTTAGATACACCAACAGGCACAACTCCTAAAGCTAATGGTACGTCATGATTACCCCAAGAAATTGTGGCAACCCTTGTAGGTTCCTTTTCAATCACCGTTTCTCCATAGGCATGCTTGATTGTTATGGGATAGCTAGTAGATGTTCCTTCCTCTACCTTAGTATTATCCCTATTGTTGTCTTGAGTTTTATCCTGAGCTCCTGAACATCCTGTTATTAATAGAGCAGAGGTCAGAATAAGGGCACTTATTACTTTTAATTTCATATATACTCCTCCTATATGTAAATTAATTTATTTCCATATTATTCTATTGAAATTGATTCTCATTTTCATACATTTGTTATTATATAGATTGTACTAATACTTGTCAAGTTTAATAGTAAAATACTATTACAAGAATAATTTTCTACTAAAAAAGGACAATGGCGTTAAACACCACTGTCCCTTTCAATTTCTACTATTATATTATTATTTTCCATAGCAACTTGTTCTAATAAATTAATGATACCTTCGCCGTAAGAACCCAAATTATCTATCATAGCTTTAGTGTTATATAAGATAACCTTTCTTTCGGAAGGGTCTTCTTCTAGACAATCCCACAAGGCATCTAAATTTTCACCGTAATAGGAAGGCAAGGCTAGTTTTTCCTTTAAATAAGCATGGGTTGCAGCCTTATTGATCATTTTTTCTCCATTTAATCGAATTTCTTTCATATACATCCCTCTCTAATACAGCCTTTCAAATGTTTTATAATGGTCATTTGTATAATATATCAATCCATCATTGGAATAGACTATCCGCTCTGGTCCTCGATAGCCACCATTGTAGTTTATATCACATTCATAATATATTCGGCCCTTTGCCTCAGGTAATAGACCTTCAAGATTTCTAAAAATATCTCCACCAATAGACTTTTTCTCTGTTACCTCCCAAAGATTACCCTTGGAAGAATCCCAGCCAAGCTTTTGTGCTTCCTTTTTGGTGATAAAATTAGGGGGCAGCTCCTTAAATTCATGAATATAAGCTGCTACTTCATCCTTTGATGTATAGCTTTCTCCCTTCTTTACCTTAACCTTAGTTGTGTCAGTTTTACTAGGTTCCTGCTCCTTTTTAGCAGGATTTGCATTTGAAATTTCCTCGGAAATAGAGGAATTTATGTCAGAATTCTGTGGCCTAATTATATCATCTGTCACACCACAGCCAGCAAATAAAAGCAAAAATAATATGGTGTATATTCCTATTAACCAGCTAATCCATTTTTTATTTTTTAACATTTCTTTTCTCCTTTTTATTTTTTTTTATTATAGGATTTCTTTAGGAAAGATTTCCTATACTCCCTCAAAATTTGCAAAGCTTATATACTTCTCTTATATTTATACCACAAGATGTTAAATGTGTTAAAATAAATTTGGGTGATAATTTTTATGATAGAAAAAGCAAATATTTTGGTTGTAGAAGATGATAATGAGATAAATAATATGCTAGCCATACTTCTTTCAAAAAGTGGCTATAATGTGAGGCAAGCCTATTCAGGCACTGAGGCAAAGCTATACCTGGAGCAGACAGAATTTCACTTGGTGCTACTAGATTTGATGATTCCAGGTATAAATGGTGAACAGTTGCTTTTGGACATTAGAGCCACTAAACAGATGCCTATAATTGTTATAACAGCAAAACTGGATAAACAGTTAAAATTAGACCTGCTAAGAGCAGGAGCTGACGACTATATTATAAAGCCCTTTGACTTAGAGGAAGTATCGGCAAGAGTATATTCAAATATAAGAAGATATCTGGAATTTAGCAATGCGACTTCCGTCAAAGAAAGGCTCAGTCATAAAGATATAGTTATGGATAAAAGCACTAAAGAGGTTTGGGTTAATAGTAAGCTTGTAACCCTAACTGCTAGGGAGTTTGCTATTTTAGAGCTGCTCCTAAGCCATCCTAAAAAGGTATTCACTAAAGCTAATCTATTTGAAAGCGTCTGGGGAGATGAATACTTAGGAGATGATAATACGGTTAATGTTCATATGAGTAACCTTAGAAACAAGCTTACCAAGGCAAATCCCCAGGAGGAATATATAGAAACTATTTGGGGTATGGGTTACAGGCTAAAAGGATAGACTTAAGGTTTTCTTAAGGATTTCTTTAACTTCTCTTATGCGTTGGCTTGTAAGCTTATAGTATCAGGACTTTAGTGTTGTATAAGGGAGGTAATCTCGTGTGGATAATATTATATTAAAAACTTATAATCTATGTAAAACCTACGGTAATTTAAATGCCTTAGAAAATGTTAGTATTACTATAAAGAAAGGCCAAATCTACGGTTTTATCGGTCAAAATGGAGCAGGTAAAACCACCCTCTTTCGAATAATTGCTGGCCTTTCCTTCAAAAGCAAAGGATCTATTGAGCTCTTTGGAGAAAGTGAAGGAAGAAGGCTTGAGCTGGCTAGAAGAAGGATGGGCTGCATTATAGAAGCTCCTGTATTTTATCCTTTAAAAACCGCTTACGAAAACCTTGAGATTGATAGAATACAGAAGGGTATCCCTGGAAAGGAATGCATAGAAAAGGCTTTGACCATGGTAGGCCTAAATCAGGAAAAAAACAAAAAAGTAAAGAGTTTTTCACTGGGCATGAAGCAACGGTTAGGAATTGCCATGGCACTACTAGGAGATCCAGAATTTCTAATTTTAGACGAACCCATAAACGGGCTAGATCCTATGGGCATTGTGGAGATTCGTGAGATTCTTAGAAAGCTAAATACGGAATATGGGGTTACTATTCTCATATCAAGCCACATTTTACCAGAGCTCTATCAGCTAGCTAACTGTTACGGCATTATTCATAAGGGCAAGCTTTTAGAAGAAATCACTGCAGAGGAATTATCAAACCGCTGCCAAAAGTTTTTATATATCAAGGTTGACGATGTAGCAAAGGCATCTGTAATAATCGACAAAAAGCTTAAGAGTTCAAATTTTCTAGTATTGCCCGATAATATTATAAAGCTTTATGACTATTTAGATGAACCAGCTAAGGTTTCTACCACTTTAACTATGAACGGCATAGCTGTGGAGCAAATCACTCCAATGGGCGATGATTTGGAAACCTACTTTTCCAAGCTAGTAGGAGGTGGTAGCCATGCTTAATTTGCTAAAGGCTGAGTTTCATAAGCTTAAAACAAGCAAGCTATTTTGGCTTATGCTACTAGCAGGAGTGGCCCAAGGTATAGCTGGCCCTATATTAGCCCAGACTTTAAGAACAAAGTCCGGAGAAGATATGCTAATGTTTTCTATTCAAATGCAGCAATTCCTAGTATATATGCCTATATTGGCTATTTACGGATACTTTATCGGCATCGAATTTCACAGCGGTAGCATAAAGAATCTAGTGGCCTATGGACACAGAAGAAGGGATATAATAATTGCCAAAAGTATAGCCTTCTATTTAGGAACAGTAATTATTAGTTTTGCTTTTCCTCTTGTAATAACTTTAATTAATACTTTTATAAATGGATACGGAAGGCCTTTTGATTTACAAGCTCTTTTACTTATTTTACGAGTAAGCTTTTTAATGACCTTAATATATATTGGTATGTCTAGCATAATTGTAATGTTGTCCTTCCTAACCAAAAATCCTATTGCTCCTAGTGTTATATTTTATCTTCTTGATACAGTGTGCCGGGCAGGACAAATATTATCCTTAAAAAATAATACTGTAAAAGAGATTTATGGAAAGACGGTTTTCTACCAGCTAAATACAGCAACCTTAAGAGAAATTACTTTTTCACAAGGACTAGAAGTAGTGGCAATATGCTTAATTACCATAGCAATTTCAACTGCTATAGCCTTTGTCTCCTTTAATAGAGCAGAATTAAAGTAGGAGAGGATCTGGTGAGTAATGGTTTTGCTTATAATATTCTTATCCCTGGCAGTAATCATATTACTTGCCAGATACTTATACGTAAAAAATGAAATTATAAATCTTACAAGACAATTAAAAGAAATAAACAAAAATAAATCAGATAACAAGGTAACAGTTGGACTTTTAAATAAGAATTTTGAGGAGCTAGCCCTAGCTATAAATGAAAATATAGAAATAAGAAAACAGGCTGAGGCAAGGAGACTTAAATCTGAAAAAGCTCTTAAAAGCGCTATTGCAGATATGTCCCATGACCTAAGAACTCCCCTTACGTCCATAATAGGATACCTACAGTTTATGAAAAAGGACAATACTACTGAGGAAGAAAGGTTCCAATATCTTAATATAGCCTATCAAAGATCAAAAGCCTTAGAGGCTTTGCTAAATGACTTTTACACCTTATCCTTAATTGATTCTGCTGAATATGAAATTAACCTTGAGAAATTAGACTTAATCAGAGCTTTAAAGGAAGCCATAGTAGAAAGACATAGTGAATTTATATCAAGAAATCTGGAAGTGAACTTTCAAATACCTAATGAAAACCTGTATATAATAGGCGATAAGCAATCTCTTGACAGGGTTATTGGCAACTTGATAAACAATGTACTAAAATACGCTAAAAGCAAGGTACTTATTTCATTAAATACAGAAGAAGCTTTAGTTACTTTGAAAATAAGTAATGATGTAGAAAGCTTAAGTTCTGAGCAGTTAGAAAGATTTTTTGACCGTTTCTATAGAGCTGACAATACACGATCTGAAAAAGGTTCAGGATTAGGCTTGGCTATTTCAAAAGCCCTTATGGAGAAAATGGGCGGTAATATTAGGGTGTCAATGGTTTCGGATATGCTAAGTATGTGCTGTGAATTTAAAAAATTATAGATAAACAATAGGGTATTGTAAATATTCTATTATAATAATTATCTTTAAGTATGTATTTCTCCATCTAACATATTGAGCTTTCGCTCACAATATTCTGCAACCTTCTCATCATGGGTTATTATAACAATGGTTTTACCTTGCTCTTGTAAGCCTTTTAGTATATTCATTATCTCTCTACTATTTTGCTGATCCAAAGCTCCAGTTGGTTCATCTGTTAAAATAACCATAGGATCATTTACTAAGGCTCTAGCTATGGCTACCCTTTGCTGTTGTCCTCCAGATAATTGAGTAGGCTTTTTATACATATGTTTCTCTAAGCCCAAGGATTTCAGCACCTCAATGCTCCTACTTTTTATTTCGCTTTTCTTTAGCTTATTATTAGCTTTTCTATGCAGATTAGATAGCTTTAAAGCCATTTGAACATTATCTAGGGCAGAAATCTCTTTAATAAGATTAAAGCTTTGAAATACAAATCCGATCTTTTCATTCCTTGTATAAGCTCTTTCTTCATCGGTCAATTTTGCAACATCTACCTTATCCAATATATAGGTTCCTTCAGATTGCTTGTCCAACAATCCTAATATATGTAATAATGTAGATTTCCCACTACCTGATGGTCCCATAATAGAAACCATCTCACCTTCTTCTATGGTAAATGAAATATCTTTCAAAACTTCTTGCTCAGTATCACCTTTACCATAACGCTTATAAATACTTTTTACCTCTATTAAGTTCATTTAGTTACTCCTTTCCCTAATTAATTCAATAGGCTGTAACTTGCTTAAATATCTAACAGGAATAATAATCGCAGGTAATATCAATACAGTTATAATTATTAAGGTAGCAAATGTTGCCATAAAACTTACACCAATTCCACTATCAGCTAAGAAGCCCTTTAGCATTAAAAAGTTCACTACATTTGCCAACAAAAAACTGCTAACAAATAATAAAACCATTTCACCCAATACTAATTTAATTAAATTCTTCTTTGAAATACCTATAGAAAAGTAAATTCCAAACTCCTTCTTACGACTTATTATGCTTGATAAAATAGTCCCTATAAAGCCTAAAGCAGATAACAATAGAATAATGCTAGCAAATATGATTATTGCAATCATCACTGGTTTTCGTTGCGAATAATATTCCTTAACTTCTTCTTTTAATGGATTATTATATATTTTTATTTCATTTTTTTCATAAATATCATTTAACTTAGCTAGCTTTTCTACCATATCAACATTATTGGTTAATGATACTAATGAATTATATTCATATGTTGTATTCCAATGAAAATCTCCATATTGGGGTATTATCACATATTCCTTGTTTGTTAACGCATTTTCTGTTAATCTAGTACAACCACCTGTAAAAAATACTGACCTTTTAGAGAGGACCCCAACTACCTTTATAGTACACTTTTCCACATTTTGAGTAAAATCAGCAAAATATATATCATGTTGTGAATTTAAAGGATATTGATTTTCTAAAGTTTTACTCACTAATACAGGTATATAGTCCTTATCAGAATTATAATTTATTAAAGGTTCTATTTGTCCTTTATCTATATCAAAAGTAAGTAAGGAAAACATGTCCTTATTTAATATGTAAAAGGAATTATCAATTTTTGCTTCTATAGATTGGTCTTTATAACCATCTCGTTTCTCGAACAAACCGAACTTATCAATAACCCCTTCTTTTTTTACTTTCTCTACAATATCCCTATATTTATCTAATTTCTTTAATTCCTGCTCAGTAGGATCTTCCGTTATAATTGGCTCACCATATTTTATCCCCTCTTCAACAGGAGCTTCATTAAAAACATAAACATGTATGTTACCTAAAGCTGTAAATTTGCTTATGGCTTTTTTAAAATTTATAGTGTTTTCAAGTACTCCTACACCTAATAATAGACAAGTAAAGCCAATAACAAATTGCAAAGCAATTAAAGACAGCTTTTTCTTTTGCTTTTGAATCGATTCTATAATTAACCCTATCATAGCTTCACCTTATTCCCTATTAACAAGTTCTATTAAATTTATATTAACTGCAGTACGACATGGTATTATAGCCGAAAACGTTCCAAACACTGTTGCCACAATTATAGAAACCAACAGGTTAATCCATGTAATACTAAAGTAAATTTCATTTTCAATCAAAAAATCTTTAAGTAATATTTGGGCTAAACCTTGAGTTAACATAGCCACAATAGAGCTTACGAAAATCATAATCATAACCTCAATTGTTATCCACTTAGTTATATATTTATTAGTTGCACCTATTGATTTCAATATTCCAAACTCTTTTGCCCTGTCCATTACCCAATAAATCATCAAATTAATAATATTAACAATAGCTATAATAAAGACACTGCCGGATAAAATTATCGTTATTACTATAGAATTAGTAAATGATTCAAAGGACACTGTATCTTTAGGCTCTTCAAAAGTCAACATAATACCTTTACTTTCAGCCTTAGCTATTAAGGTCTTACTATCATTTATAAAATCCTTTTTCCCTTCCTTTAAAAGAATGGTCATATATTTATCTTCACCAAAAAAATCTTCCATTTTATCTTTGTAGTCATTGAAAACCACATATATAGCATCATCCCATTGAGTCCCTCTGTTAACTCTTCCACTTATACCTACTATTTTAAATTTTTCACCATCAACCATTAAGGAATCATTTACCTTAAGCCCTAAGCTTTCAGAAATTTCTTTACCAATTACAATTTCTTTGCTAGTATTGTGAAAATCATCCCTATTAAAATACCTTCCATGAATAATAGGAATATGCCAATTAGCTTCCTTCTCAAATAATACAGGTATAATCTGAAACTCTTGCTTATAATCATCTAGTATGGTTTTTTTCAGTGGAGATATTATTTGAAGCTCTCCATATTGGGAGTAATCTTTAATTAAACTAGAATCAACCCTTGGTTCATCTTGAAAATATAAATTGATAATTAACTGTTCCCTTGTATCCCCTGAGTTTCTATCATTTATATACCTATAATTTTCAACTGAAACGCTTATTCCAATAGACAATACTACACTGGCAATAAAAAATCCAAAGATTATCAAAGCAATTGTAAAGGTTCTAAATCTCCATTGGTTAATTAAATACCTAAACATATTTCACCTTACCTCTACTGTATATCTTGTGGATGACACCACTCTCCACTCAATATTAATAGTAATATTGCTCCTTATACTACCATTATACTTATTATACATTAATTGTTAATTTTACAATTTTCCTGTATTCCCTTTATTATTACTTATATTAAATAATCCTCACCTACCACTGTAACCATAATTATCAAATAAAAAAGACAGTGACATTAGCCATAAAATACGCTAACATCACTGCCCTTATATTATCTTGAAGTAACCTTCAACCAAGCTTCGTTATATGCTTTTCTAAATTCACCTAAGTCTATATAAACTTCACATTTCTTAAGTATTTCTTCATCTGGATAAGCAGACTTATCGTTCTTAACTTCCTCATCAAGAAGCTCATAGGTTGCCTTGTTAGGTGTAGCATAACCAATATAGTCTACATTCTTCTTGTTAACCTCTGCATCTAACAGGTAGTTTAAGAACATTTCTGCTTCCTTCTTATGCTCTGCGTTTGCAGGAATAGCCCAAACGTCAAACCAGAGATTTGTACCTTCCTTAGGAATTACATATTCAAATCTATCTGGTTCCTCCTCCATTAACACAGTAGCATCACCAGAGTATATAACTGCTATATTTTTCTCTCCATTTCTTAGAGTATCCTTAACCTCGTCCCCAATATATACAGCATTTATTTCATCTCTCTGCTTAATTAACTCTTCTGTAGCCTTATCAAGCTCTGCTTGATTTGTTGAGTTTAGGGAATAACCAAGTCTCTTCAAGGATACACCTAATGAGTTTCTCATATCGTCAGACATAAAGATATCATTTTTATATTTTGGGTTCCAAAGATCGTCCCAGCTGTCTATTTCATCCTTTATCTTAGTCTTATCATATATGATACCTATTGTTCCCCACATATAAGGTACTGAATATTTATTTTCAGGATCATAGTCCATATTCTTATATTTTTCATCTATATTTTTGAAGTTAGGTAAATTGTTAAAGTCTATCTCTTGAACAAGATTTTCCTTTATCATTCTTTCTAGCATATAGTCTGATGGAACTATAAGGTCATACTTTGTTGTACCTGCCTTTACCTTTTCATACATTTCCTCATTGGTAGCAAAAGTATCATAGATAACCTTTATGCCAGTTTCCTTTTCAAAATCATGTAAAATATCTTCATCGATGTATTCTCCCCAGTTAAACACATTAATTGAAACCTTGTTTTTGCTTCCAGCGCAGCCAGCAAATATTGATGCTGAAACCATAAGGGAAACAGCTAAGGATAAAAGCTTTTTAATTTTAGTCATCTATCTTACCTCTCTTCCTTTCCTTTTTAATCAAATCTTTTCCATTTGCAAGAAATAAAAGTATAAAAATGGATACAAACATTAAAGTGGATAGTGCATTTATCTCAGGGCTTATACCTCTTCTAGCCATTGAATAGATTTCAATGGATAGGTTTGTTACCCCAGAGCCTGTATTGAAAAAGCTTATTACAAAGTCATCTATAGACATTGTAAAGGATATTAGAAAGCCTGCGAAAATTCCTGGCATTATTTGGGGTAATATAACCTTTCTCAATGTATAGAAGGGTGTTGCCCCTAAATCCTGAGCAGCCTTTACCAAATCGTCAGGCATTTGCTTGAGCTTTGGAAGTACTGACACAATAACATATGGTGTTGAAAAAACCACATGAGCTATGATAAGTGTCTTAAACCCAAAGGTTAGTCTAAAAAATGCAAATAAAGTCATTAAGGAAATTGCAGTAACTATATCTGGATTCAATACTGGTAAGTAATTAATATTAAGTATGGCTTTTTTTCTCCAGCCAGTCATTTTATCTATTCCTATAGCACTTATGGTTCCCAATACTGTTGAAATTAGTGACGAAATAACTGCTACAAATACGGTATAATATAAGGCCTTTAAAATTCTCTGATTATCAAAAAGGGAATTATACCATTTTAGAGAAAAACCATCCCAGCTTGATGTACTCTTTCCGGAGTTGAAGGAAAAAATTATCAGCAATACTATAGGTGCATATAAAAATATATATGCCAATGATAAATAAAGTCTTTTAGACCATTTTCCTACCATAGTATTCCACCGCCTTCCTTCTCGTCCTTATCTTCATATTTTGAAAGTATAGCCATAGATATAAGTATTATTATCATCATCAAAATAGATATGGCGGAACCAAAGTAAGGATCTCCTACAGTGGTGAACTGACGCTCAATCAAGTTACCTATAAGCATAAATTGTCCGCCTCCAAGGAGCTTTGATATTACAAAGGTTGAAACCGCTGGCATAAAAACCATGGTTATACCAGACATAACTCCCGGTATACTTAAGGGAAATATTATCCTCTTAAAAATTACAAACTTGTTAGCTCCAAGATCCGCAGCAGCCTTTATTACATTGGTATCTATTTTGATAAGCACTGTATATATAGGTATTATCATAAAGGGTAAAAAATTATATATCATACCAAGGACAACAGCGGTATCTGTATATAGTATATTAACAGCTGGAAGTCCTAAAAACTTAAGAAAAGAATTTAAAATACCATTTCTTCCTATGATAGACATCCAAGCATAGGTTCTTAAAAGAAAGTTCATCCACATTGGGATAACTAAAAGCAGCATAAGTAAGGTTCTATATTTCTGATTCACCTTTGAAAGAATGTATGCCACAGGATATCCTAAAACTAGGCACAAAATTGTGGATATACTGGCCAACTTAATTGAATTTAAAAACACCTTTATATTATTGGGCTGAAAAATCTTCTTATAATTTTCAAAGGTCACATCACCATTACTATTTATTAAGCTATAATAAAGCACTAGAAAAAGAGGAACAACAATAAAAATTATACTCCAAACAATATAGGGATACTGAGCTATTGACTTGTTCTTTCTCATTCCATATCCCTAGCCTTTCTCATGATATGGATATCCTCAGGATATATATTCATGCCAATTTTTTCATCAACCTTAACATGCTTAGTATTGTGTATGAGCCATTTTTTATTGTTTGCTTCTACCTCAATTTCATAATGAACCCCTTTGAAAATAACAGATGTTACTATGCCATTAATCATGCCCTTACCATACTCTTCAATCTTAATATCCTCTGGTCTTATAACAACATCTATTTTTTCATCCTTCTCAAAGCCCTTATCTACACACTCAAACTCTCTTCCTTCAAAAGAAACCCTATAGTCCTCATGCATAATACCGTCAAATATATTACTTTCCCCTATGAATCTTGCTACAAATTCATTCTTAGGTTCATTGTAAATATCCTCAGGTGTTCCTATTTGCTGAATTCTTCCTTTATTCATAACCACAATGGTATCGGACATGGTTAGTGCTTCCTCCTGGTCATGAGTGACAAAAACAAAGGTTATCCCCAAACTCTGCTGGATTCTTTTTAGTTCAAGCTGCATTTCCTTTCTAAGCTTTAAGTCCAAGGCGGCAAGAGGTTCATCCAGTAGTAAAACCTTAGGTTCATTTACCAAGGCCCTGGCTATGGCAACTCTTTGCTGCTGACCACCGCTCAAAGAATCTGTTGATCTTTTTTCATAGCCTTCAAGATCAACCAGCTTAAGGATACCCTTTACCTTTTCTTTTATTTGATTCTCAGGAAGCTTTTTTATTCTAAGGCCGAAAGCTACATTTTCATATACATTCATATGAGTAAATAGTGCATACCTTTGAAACACAGTATTTATTTGCCTTTTATGAGGTGGAACTTCATTTATAACCTTTCCTTCAAATATTATGTCTCCCTTATTAGGTTCCTCAAAACCTGCTATTATATTTAAGGTTGTTGTTTTACCGCATCCACTGGGCCCTAATAAGGTTATAAATTCATTCCTTCTTATATATAAGTTCAAATCTTCAATTACTGTTTGATCACCATAATTTTTTGTTATGTTTTTTAGATCTACAATTATATCTTTATTAGAATCCTGCAAATTAAACACCTCTTTCTAAACTTTAAAAGGATGGGGGCGTGCTAACCCAAATAACCTTAGCTGTACTGCTACCACTATTAGATATATAATGATTAATATTTGGCTTAAAGTAGAAACTTTCTCCCTTCTTAACCTTATATTTCTTACGACCTAAGTGAAGTATTATTGAACCTGATAATACATAACCAAACTCCTCACCCTCGTGGGGTTCATCCTCAACATATTGTCCACCTGGTTCAAGGGTAATGAGAATTGGTTCCATAGAGTTTTTCTGAGCATTAGATACTAGCCAAATCAAATTATACTTTAGCTTTTCATCGTACTTTTCAAACATATCGTCCTTCACAAAAACTACTTTTTCTTCCTTCTCATCCCTAAAGAACTCATTTAAATTAGTTCCTAGGACATCCAATATATCCTTTAAAGTTGCTATAGAAGGCGAAGTCAAGTCTCTTTCCAATTGGGATATAAAGCCCTTAGATAGCTCACATCTATTTGCCAATTCTTCTTGAGTAAGCTGCTTTTCTATTCTTAATCTTTTGATCTTCTCTCCAATTTGCATACTCCACCTCTTAAAATATATTGAGCAATAAGTTTACTAATACTAATCTTCATCTTTATAAATTAAAAGTTTAGGTTTACTAAACTGACAATATATAATTATACATTTTTTTATACGGAAATCAATAGAAATTTATAATTTTTTTATGAAGTAAAAAAAGCCCTTGAAACCAAGAGCTTTTCATTGACATCTTACTTGTCAGGATATAGTTTTGCATCTAATTCACAGGAGATTCCTATAGTATATACATAAACATTACTTATCTCGAAAGCAAATAAGGTTTCCATATGCTCAGACAAATTTAATTCCTCAAACTTTTTATGATAATCCATTACATAATCTCTAATATTTCCTATGTCTGGCTGTACATAATAGTTCAGTGCCTCCTTAGGAATATTGTAGCTATTAGTTAATATATCGGGGAATATTCTTCCACCAAATAAATCCGCAATAAACCTAACATAGGCATAGGTTGAAATTAGCTCTGGATAGTTTTTATCTACTTCATGAATTCTAGCCACACAGGCTTGAGTAGAAGGCAGTAACTTCATTTCAAATAGCTTATCTCCAGCTAAAAGCTCTAAATCCTTCTTTATTAATTCAGCCCTGTACAATTCTTTAGTAGCAAAGTTTTTAATACCTTCATGGTCTGAATGCTTATCAATAGTGTCTTCTATAGCCTTATACATAGCATGTAAGTTAAATAGATATTCAATATAACCCTCTTTACTAGCTTTGCCTTCAATGAGCCTTTTAATAAAACCAGTTTTTTCAGATGCTAAATGTAATGCCTTGGTATTATCTCTTATATTTACCATAAAATCCATAAGTAATAGCCTCCTTAACATATTTCTTTAGATTTTTAAGCTTCTTAAAGATTTAAACATATACTCTTAATATGCACCTTTAATGTATACTTTAATACAGTTAAATTTTATATTTATAAACCAGCGTAATCTTATCGGTTATATTTGAATAAATCGCACTTTTATGATATAATTCTTACATATTCTACAACTACATTAATATTGTTAGCGAGGAGGTTTATCTTGTTTAAGAAAAAGCAATCTAAAAATATTAACCCTCAACATTCCGAATATATTCATAAGGATACACTTGTAAAAGTTATATCCAGTGTTAAGGATGGCAACTGGAGCTCAGCCAAGCTAGCTTACGATGATTGTGAATGCAAGGACCTAGTAGATATGTGGAATGAAATGATAGACTCCATGTATGAGGAAAAAAAGAAAACTATCCTTGATGTAAACAGAATTATGGAAACGATAACAACTATGGATTCTGTTAAGGATATGATTAATAGCGTAAATACTCAAACCAATGCCTTACATTCCATGTCAGCTAATATTAGAGATTTGTCAGCCTCAATTGAAAACGTTTCATATATGTCCCAAAAGGTTTCCGAAAGCTCAATGGAAGTGAAGCAAATAACGGAAGTTGGTGTGCAGAACATATCAAATTCTATTGAATTCGTAAAAAGATCCTTTGATGATATTGAAACAATAAACAAGCATATGCAGGAGGTTAAGGAAAAAACCCACACAATAAACAATATTGTTGATATAGTAAAGGGTATTGCTGATCAATCAAATCTTCTAGCCTTAAACGCTGCAATTGAAGCAGCTAGAGCAGGAGAACACGGAAGAGGCTTTGCCGTTGTTGCAGACGAAGTTAAAAAGCTGGCTGAACACACAAAAAACTCAGTGCTAGATATTCAAACCAATCTTTCTTCCCTGCAAAAAGACATAGACCTATCTGTTGAAAAAATTAACGCCACATCAGAGCAGCTAGGCTCCGGTAAACAGCTAGTTGATAGTTCTTTAGAATCAATCGCCCTAATAGATAACTCCATCGACGCCGTTAACGACACAATCATGCAGGTTGCTGCACATACAGAAGAACAGGCAGCGGTAACTCAAACCTTTACCTCTAATGTAATCGACTTATCACAGCAGGCCGATACAATAAGTAATAGCTCCTACGGTATCGGAAAAGGTATTTTCGATTTAAGCAAAACAATAGAAGCCATCAGGTTAGAATTAGTAAATGTAAACTCCAACTTACAAGACAAGGATCTTATTAAAATCTATAAAACAGACCATTTAATTTGGAGATGGAAAGTATATAATATGCTTCTTGGAAACGAGAAGATAGATATTGACATTATATCTGACTACAAGCAGTGTCGACTAGGAAAATGGTATTATGGTCCAGGCAGTGATAAATTCAAGCATAGCAAGGCCTTTATCGACTTAGAAAAACCACATATAGATTTACACATAGCCGCCAAGGATGCTGTAATTGCTTACGAAAACAACGACCTAGAGGCATCAGAAGAGTATCTCAGAAAGATGGACATACACTCCAAGAGGGTGTTTGAGCTTTTGGACCAATTAGAGATGGAGGCAGATTAAAAGGCAGGTGCACAACGAACATATCTGTTTGTTGCGTACCTGCCTTTTAACGCTTAACAGCTTTTAGTTTTATCTCATTTTATTTTTTCAATCCGGAAAATTTTTATTAAACTCTAACTTAACATCTGATTAGCAGCTTTTTTGACTATGTTGCTTTGTTTCAAAAAAGTGTTGATGCATAGCAGGAGTAATTAGGACAAGCAGTAAGGCAGTTCTTGTGCAATAGTTCCTTTCTGGATAATACCTATTTCACTTAAACTATAAATCCGCTACACACCTTTTCTATTTATTTTCTAAAAGCAATTCAAGCTTATTATATGCTTTACTGATAGCCTTTATATTATCTCTTATCATAACTATCTGATTATTTTCATCTTCCCAATTGTTTAAAATTTTATCTATGGATACGGAATTATCTTTAGAAATTGCATTTATTTCTTCAAGCCTTTTCTGAACATTAACAGCACTATCAGTCATTGCTTCTATTTGCCCCATCTCATTGTTTATATCCTTATCAATGTTTTCAAAGCTTTCCTTTAAGGAATTGAAATATTCCATTATTTCTTTCACTATATTAGTTCCTTCGATAGCCGCTTCGTCACCTTCATTAACGGTAGAATATGCCTTCTTAGTCTTATCTACTAGAGCTTCTATTATTACATTAATTTCATTTGCTATCTTAGAACTTTGCTCTGCTAAGCTTTTCACTTCATTGGCTACTACTGCAAAGCCTTTTCCATGCTCCCCTGCTCTTTCGGATTCTATGGCGGCGTTTAAGGCAATTAAATTTGTTTGCTTAGCTATGGCTTTAATTCCTTCCAAAGCATCATTAACCTTAATCATATTATCCTGTAGTTCAGAAACGGTATCATTAGCAATCTTTATGGAGTTTGTTACTGTTTCCATTTGATTGTTCATTACATCCAACTTCTTAAGACCATTATTAACTTTTTCCTTCATATCTAATGATTGATTAGCTATGTTTGAAGATATTATCCTTGTTTCTTTTATATGCTCCAATGAATCTATCATACTATCATTAACTTCATTTATTGCTTTAGCTTCATTTCTTATGGAAGTAGCTATATTTTCAACGAAAGCCATAGCTTCATTTCTAGATTTACTTATGCTTTCTATATTCTCATTACTTAAATTGACCTGCCTTGAAAAAACCTCCGCCGCCTCTTCTACACTAGAAAAGTTCTCCTGAATCTTACTCAAAAGATTTTCTATATATATCTCCTTATTTCTAGACTCTTGAACCAATTCATAGCCCCATTTTGCTAAGCAATAAAGCAAAGCAACTATACCATTAAAAACCAGGAGCATTGCAACGTACTGCTGCTTTGGTAGATCTCCTACAATCAAGCTAAGATCCTTTAAGCCAAGACCTAAGGCTAACACGTCCAAGAAAATCGCATGAATTAATATAAGTTCCTTTTTAAAATATAAGGCAGACATTGCTAAGGTTGCTAATATCATATAGTGTCTATCTAGGCTATACCCTTCTAAAAAGAATATAACTCCTAAGACTGCCGCTGGTACAAAGGCAATTAAAAAGCCTTTTACATATTCATTTATCTTCAGAAAATAATTAAATATAGCAAAAGCAACGACTATAGCCCCTTCAATAGCTATAGTCAAACCTCTGCCAGTGCCCTGCATTATAAAGGCCTTAACAACAAGTAAAACAACAATAAGAATAGTAGTGGTAATATTAGCCTTGTGCACTCTCTTTAAATTATAGCCGTTAGTATTCATGGAAGTCTCCTTTATCTTTAGTTAGTTTTGGGGTAAAATTTTAATTTTATTAAAAATTCCTTTTAATCATATTATATTTGAAATATTACTTTTTATCAACAAAAAGAAACTTCCCATTAAGTGCACCTAATCTAATGGTCAACATAATTCCTTATCAATTCCATAAACCTATCAGGAGTTACTATCCTTACCTTGCTATTTTCACTCAATCTATTTACAACCTCTTCAACATTAGGAACACTCTTACTCCAAACATGAACATAGACGAAAGTATAGGCACTGGCTTTTGCTGGGTCTATTTCCCCTGCGTTAACCCTATCATTAATTCTTTTTACTAATTCATCTTCATTCTGAAGCTTATCCCACAACAAATCCCTACAGGCTACAACTGATTTATTATTAGACCATATAATTTCTCCCTTATATTTATCATGTCTACTATAATCAAGATAGAACAAACCTTTTATATTAGATTTTGAATTAAACTTATCCCATAGCTTAACATCTTTAAAGGAAGAATCATCAATTATAGCCACATGACTTTCATCTACAAGACCCATGTAATTATTTAATTCATTAAGAAAGGAATCCAGCTTACTTTTTTCAAATTTGCTAGGGAAAATGTAACCAATTCCCGATGGTGCTACAACAAAATTATTCTCTGCCTTTTCATTGCTTATGCTTTGGTAATACAACTTAAATACAGTAGGTGCCAAATAATATAGTGACGGACTCATGGACCAACCTAGCTTAAGTTTACTTCTATTAGGATTGCCAAACCATTTATCAACGGAATAATTTTTCCCCAAATTCCATTGCTGATTATCTCCATCAGACATTAGAAAGGTCACATAATGGACCTTATCTTCTTTCACAACAGATGGAACTTCCTTCTTTGGTATAGGCATTAATGGAAAGGCGCTTAAGGTAGTAAGATTATAGGACCAATCTGCTGCAACTACCGACACCCCATACTCTGAGGCTGTACTAACATTAGTAAATTCATCAGGTCCCCATCCCAAACATAGACCATTGCCCTTCATGGATGAAAAGACCTTCCTTCTAAAATCTGTTTTATTTACACTGTCCTCATAAAACACTAGGGATTTTGTCATAATAGCATAATCTCTCAAGGGAGCGTCCTTGTCAGGAGAAAGCTGAACCACCATAGAGTGGTTTAACCCTTTATTCCACAGCTTTTCAAAGGCCCAGCTTTCATCAGTATTTCTGCAGTCTCCTATGATTTTTTCTATGCCTTTTAGCTTCACCTTATCCTCAATGGATTCTTCAACTACTAGGGCATTATTTAAGGCTGCAAGAGAGCAGGCATTGTTTATGGAAGGATCCTTTGGCTTTTTTCTGCTATAAAGAACATATCCGTTTACGTAGTCCTTAAAAATCCTAATTAATTCCCATGGGTCAGAAAGGATTCTGTAGGAAACATTATAATTGTCCTTTAAGTCCTCTAACCATATTTTATAATCAGGATGGGAGGAGCTTAAGGTGTATATTTGAGTAGAAGATCGTCCGTTTACTATGCCCTGAAGGCTTGAAATCATAGTCTTTTCAGCAGGGGGCATGGAATCTAGAGAAACAACGTATAAACTTTTAGGCCTTACAGAATTTTTTATAAAGCTAGAAGAAGTATTAGAAGTGAACTTAATAGGAAAAGCCGCTGAACTAGCAGCAGCTTTCTTCCATTGGCTCCATGTTGTATCGAACCTATCTCCATTAGCCTTGCAATACTTGTAGAACTCATTCAAAAAGCCTATTCTTTCCTTATTGTAGAAGGATTCAATGGTACTTTCCTTATAATTTGCTAAGGCTAGCTGCCTCTTGATAATTTCATCTGCACTAACAGACTGGTAATTTTTCATCATATCATACATAATCATAAAGGTAGAGGTTCTTCCTATGCCCTCTTTGCAGTGAAAATGAAACCAAGAGTTCTTTGGTTGATTTTTTACAATATCTATAAAGTAATCAACCATGTCATCAGTGGGTATACCACCATCTCTCACCGTTATCCTTTTGTAGGACAAACCTTTAGAGGTAACAAGCCTATCTTCGCTTTGAACCACCTTAGGTATTATAGTCAACTTAGGATGATTGTAAAAGGTAATAGGTTTATTTAATTCAATGCTCTTTAATTGCTCTTCTTCCTTCTTTATAACCTGCTCTCTGGTCAATCCCACATTAGCATTATTTTTTTCATCTTTCCAACTAACTGCATATTCATTAATAAATCCATGGGATTCCTGTCTTAAATCCAGCACTGTTATAGGCATTGAAGTCTTAATGGCATCAATTAAAAGCGGCAGATTCTTTACAGAGAACTGTGAGCTACCTGAAATGTTTAATTCACCAAGCCCTTTTAAGTTTATACTTTTGTTGTTTTCTATAATAGCTAAATCTGTAGTTTTACGAAAATTCTTAGGCAACTTATCTACATCATGGTACAAGTCTACTACAAGATGGACATCCTTGTTAGTATCTATAGCTTTAACGGACGTCTCTGGTAGCATTGAAATAGTCATTATCATTATAAATAAAAATGACAGCAGTCTTTTGATACCTTTGCGCAAATTAACCCCTTCTTTCTATGTAAAATAATTAAAGTGATTAATTATATTATTGCGTAAGGAAATTGTACTTATACAAGTTATACATGGAATACTTCCCATATATTGGCCCTTTGTCTAATTTAATTAAATTAAAGCAAAAATCTAGCTTCCCTAACTTAAAAATGAGAAACTAGATTTTTAACACTTAACTCTTTGCTATACATTTTCATATCTTATTTTTATTAATGATGTTCAATATATTTTTATTATTGGTTATTACTCTAGGAATCTTAATTTGACTTTTAGACACCCCTTTAGTAAATAAGGTCTCCTTTATACTATTGAAGGTATTGGGAGCCAAAAGTATTGCTTTCACATCTCCCAATCTCTTATTTTGTCTCGCCCTATCATAAGCCAAGTTTGAATTTCTAATTTCCTTGTCTAAAGTTTTTTGCAGCAACTCCACTTTATGGGCCGGCAACTTATCCTTTAATTCAAAATAAAAAACATATCTTCCAGGTGTAATTGAATTATCGGGCATTGTAGTATAATCTACTAGGTTTAAATTTAACTTTCTCATGGTATTTTTTATGGCATTAGTTAAATGCTCCTCATTAGTCTTTTCCGATACCATATTTAACACTTGATTCTTTCTATACAGAAATTCAACTTCTGGGCAATTATTATAAAAGTCAACCACCTTAACAATATCCCCAATCCTATACCTATAAAGTCCAGCATAATTAGTAATAACTATTTCATAGTCTTGTCCCTTTTTTAGTTCATGTAGACAAAGGGTTTGCTCACCATATCCCTCCCCTTCCTTAACAGGAATAAACTCATAAAAAACGGTGCTAGGAATAATTACATACCTTATTTTATTTGCATAGGGATTAATTCCAATCATAGCCTCAGTAGAAGCATAAGCTGGAGAATATATCGGCAGTGAATCGGTATAATAATTCACTTTATCATCGTATATAGAAAAGTTAGCCCCTGTTACTGCCGCAATATAGGTTAAGTTCCTCCATATTCTTCTGGCAATGCCTTTAAAGCCTTTCTTAAACTCATTTTCTAACAAATCTGCTCTGCTAGCATTGGGACATAGAAGCTTGTTTAGCCTTTTTCTAGTATTATCATCAATATTTATATTGTTATTAATTCTTCCCCTTCGTATATCTCTTACCAGTTCCTCATGCCTAGCCTCTAACACCCTAAATAAATCTAAAATATTTGAAATAAAAACCCCACTAATATACATAAGATTAGTCTCTTTTAGGGCAAATAGCAAATGAAGATACAGGGCTGTTTCCTTGTCCTTTATTTTCATAACCTCTATTGGCGAGGTATATAAGTAGGGCAGTATATGTCTTATGCCGTTCATCCCCACAGAGGTAGCAGCACATATGGGAACTCCTCCTTTAGTATAAGTTGTCATTACTATATCTGCTATTATGAGCCCTTTTCCGTAATTCCAATTTTCCTTGAAATTTTCGTATGAAAATCTATTAGTTAAAAGTGCCATATACTTTGATGCGATCCTCCTGCTAGATTTGGTAGCAGGAATCATCTTTTGCTTACCTGTAGTTCCCGATGTGTGCCCAAAATATTCTACCTCTTCACTAGTTAAAATGTTCTTTTCACCATTAGCCATTCGATTTATATAGTCTTCATAAAATTTATATTCTGTTATGGGAACTTGTCTTTTAAAATCCTCTATAGACTTTATACTTGCAAAATTAAACCTTTTTCCAATTTCACTTTTACTATTTTCCTTCAATATTTTTAATAGCACTTTCTCATTTACTTCTTTGCAATTTTTCGTTTCTCTAATAAAGCCTTTTTCAACTATACCTCCGCCTTTTATTATAATTTTATACAGTATTTTACTTATTACACTCGTAGTAACGCACTCCTTTAGTAGTTGTTCATATTTAATATATAAAGTAGCGGAGGTTACTGTTCATACTAGAACAGCAATTTAATAGTATTTTCCGAAAGATAGTACATATCCTGTCTCTTATACACATCT
>DGDR01000160.1 GCA_002385545.1 Clostridium sp. UBA3947 | reverse complement strand
TTCTGTTTTCTTCAGCATTTGCTCTATATCCAACAGCAAAAGCCAAAGTACCGTTCGCGAAGGCTTCTTGACCTATTGCTATAGTCCTAGTAAATGCACTATTAACACCCGAAATTGCATTATACCCAATAGCGATATTACGGCCCTTCGTAGACGTTGCCCCCAAACCAATCTCAATATACTCGGTACTAGCATCAAATCCACTTTTGGAACTGATTACTCCAGTAGATGTAATTTGAATAGTATCCCCATCTACCATTACATGTCCTAATTTTGTCTCTGTCGCTATTTCTGCCTTATGTGCAGCAAGTTNNGCCCTGCCCAAACCCCACGTCCGTATTCGACCAGATTTCTACGCCCATACCGCCCGGCAAAAAACGCAAGACAGAATCACGGATTGTACCCCCTACAGCATAATCTCCAACAGGAATAGACCGAATCCCATTATCCAACTCATCGAACGTGGCGATATTACCACTTTTGGAGACCGTTCCGCCTTTGTCAGTGATGGCGGTCTCCAACTGATTCTTCCCATCACTGACATTTGTAAAAAGTTCATTTATCGCCTCAACTAAGCTTGATTTTTGTGAAGTTTTTAAGGTAGTTAAATCCCCATGTTGAGACGCATTTTCTGCCTTATGTGCAGCAAGTTCATCATGTGCATCCTTTATCCCCTGTTCAATTTTGTTCATGTTTTCGGCTATAATTGGTGTCCCAGGTTCAATGATTTCTCCTTCGGCTGGAATGAGAGTTACAGTTCCATCAGGATTATTTTGCATCATAAATGTTCTTGGCCTTTCCACTTCTCTGTTTTTCCATATTGTTTTTTCGTATGCCATTATATTACCTCCTCGCCAGCATATATTTGGCCACAATAAGGAATTTTGTCTATATTGCCTTTTGCATAATTGTAAAGCAATAACAAATTACTCTCCCACATATTGAGAGTTTGGTAACTAAAAGGCATATTGGCTTGCCAAGCTGCCGCTAGAGGATTCCAGTTCTTGGGCTTATACAATTTATCCCCTATAGCATTTATGTTTCTTTCAATCTTGTTTAACAAATCTGCAAAAGGAATGGCTTTCATATCATGATTTATCTTGATTTCTTCTAAATCAAACGCTCCCCTCAATACCTTAGCTAACAAATATACTTCGAGCGTATTAGATTCTATACGGTTTAAATCATCTACATTAAAATAATCATCGCTATTCCAATTGGTTTTAGGAGTTTGCCATGCCATAGACTATACACCACCTTTAGTCTCTGTCTTGCCTGAAAGATACCCTGCATACTCGAACTCCTGCTTAGTTATCCTGGATTGTTTTTTAGCTTTAAATGAATCCTCAACCAATACTATATCTCCACATTCTAAAGCAGGGTTTTGCCTCCAATCAATGTTATATATAGCCCTTAAATTGTATTCTTTAATTATCCATTCTGCTACATCTTTAGCGTGTTCTAAGCTGTTTATAAGAGGATTATCTATCTTATACGATACTCCATCCTTAATTCCTTGATTGTAGAAAGTAACTTCTTGTTTTTCTTCTCCATTATGAACTACCATAATCAAAGAATATAAGAGCTTATCTAGCTTAATCTGTGGTTCCTTATATACATTATCAAAGGTAATGTTTTTCATGTCATACCCTTCATCTGCCATAGGATAAACCATCCCTGTATACATATCAGGACCAGCAAAATAAATGTAACTTGTACTTTCGTCAAGGGTTTGAAATTGTTCTACCCTTACTACACCATATCTATCTTGGTATATTGCAGCTTTCCCAGCTATACCTATATATTGCAATGCTTTTCTGCAATTTAATTTTTCTTTAAATCCACTCGTAGGAATGTCTTTTAATTTCTTATCTATATAATAATCTTTAACCCCAGCCTTAATCATTATATCTTCTACTAAATCGTATAAATTAGTATTAATTATACTTGTGTATTCTTTACCTTCCAATAACTCAAATATATCCCTTGCTATAAATGTAGTAGTTAAAGCCCCCTCATCTGATTGCCAATCGACTAGATAATATTTCCCCATAGGTACAAACTCAAATTCATTTTCTGACACTTCTACACCTATACTAGCCTTTACTTCTTGTCTTTCCTTTAAGAATCTATAGAAACCTTCTGGATTAAGAATATTAAATTCTTTATTGGAGTTATCTATAGTAAATCTAATTTCATTACTGGGGATCTTGTCACTTATAATATTCATTTCTTCAATTATATTGAGTTTGATTAATTTATCATCTTCATAGTCTTTAATTACTCCAAAGTCAACTTCTGTTATTCTTGCCCTCCTAAAAGGTTTAGCCCATTTTTTTATAATAAGTCTAATTTTCACATAGTTATCCAGTCCATGGACCATCACATAGGTTGTTTTATCATTGTTTATTACTTCTTCTTTATGAATGAGTGTATTGTCTAGTCTATAGACTTCAATATCAAAATCACTAGCATATTCATTGGCCAATACATCAAAGGTAATGGTAAGGCCCATAGAATTATGTTCTTCTGTAAAATTAAATTCTAACACCTGGTATGGACTAAATATTCCTTCTTCATCACATATATCACCACTCCACCAACCTAATTCTGAATCTCCTTCATTAGGCTTTGGGGGAATATAAAAGCTACCATCAAGTTTGAAGTAATCTCTCTCAAAGGTAGCATATTTATGGCTCATATTTCTTATTTTATTTGTTAACTGGTACTTACGACTTATAGGAGCCTCGCTTGTTGCTGTTGGAGTATTATCATGATATGCTTCATTATCAAGAATTTCAAAACTTACCCTTGCTTTAACTTTTCTGGTAGGTGCATATACNNCCTAAAAGGTTTAGCCCATTTTTTAATGGTAATAACTATCTTTCCATAGTTGTCTAGGCCATGGACCAATACATGAGTAGGCTTATTATTACCTACTACATTTTCAACATGAATAAGAGTACCATCTAATCTATAAACCTCAATATCAAAGTCAATGGCATATTCTTTGGCCATAGTATCAAAAGTAATAGTTAATCCCATGGAATTATGTTCTTCTGTAAAATTAAATTCTAACACCTGGTATGGATTAAATATTCCTTCTTCATCACATATATCACCACTCCACCATCCTAATTCACTATCTCCTTCTCCTGGTTTAGGAGGAATATAAAAGCTACCATCAAGTTTGAAGTAATCTCTCTCAAAGGTAGCATATTTATGGCTCATATTTCTTATTTTATTTGTTAGCTGGTACTTACGACTTATAGGAGCCTCGCTTGTTGCTGTTGGAGTATTATCATGATATGCTTCATTATCAAGAATTTCAAAACTTACCCTTGCTTTAACTTTTCTGGTAGGTGCATATACTGCTTCTTTGAATTGCCTACTTACTTTTAACAACTTTACACACCTACCTTTCTATAATGTTAAAGTTAATGTCTTTGTATCTAATAACCCCATTTCTATAGTCTAATGCTCCTACTCTTCTGTCTCCTGCGTAAAAAGTTCCTGTTTTCCATGTATTTTCTTGAGGATCTATATACTCAACTTCAAAGAATACAGGAGATACTAAATTTAGTAACTGACTTAATCTATCCTTGTCCAAATAATTCCATCGCATTTCAATCTTTCTTTTTGTCGCTATTCTCTCAATTATCAACGTACCCCTAGCATTTCTTTCTGCTCTGCTTAAATCCATAATCCCTACTGTATAATCCGAAGGAGTAGGGATTTCCACACCATTTATTTTTATCATTTTTCCTACTCCCCCTTTCTATATTGTTGTAATCACAGGATCACCTCGTCTATTTTTTTCATCTTCTAATGGGTCATAAATAGCTCTTGCAATTTCTCTACTGTCTAAATTCACTTGTAATACAATAGGCTCTCTATTACCACTACTAAATTGCTCGTGTTGTATTAATGCTGTTCCAACTGCCGATATTAACATATCTTGGAGTTTGTCTAATGGCGATATAACTTCCTTACCTCCTGGGTTATCTCCTACTATTGCAAGCATAGGCCCGTTAGTGATTCCACCTTTTGCAAGTGCTGGAATACTTGCTAAACCGCCAAGCGCTGCTCCTACATATGGCGCTATCGCTGGTGCTGCTAATGCTAGTCCAATGGCCGCTAAAGTTATTCCTCCCACAATAGCAGTCGTAACTATTACTTGTTTATTTGCATTAAACCAACCACTTACTTTCTCACCTATGCTTGCCATTAAGCTTTTAAAGTTATTCCAGACTGTAACAAATCCATTGACTAAGTTACTTACAAATCCCTTTGCGGTTTCTGCCGCTGCCTTTAAAAGCCCGCTTCCAAATTCTTTTAAACCTCTTCCTAAACTGTTGGCAAATTCAATAAAGTTATTGTAAGCAGTTTTAAATCCTTCGCTTAAATTTTTGACAAAATTTGTTGCAATCGCGCCTGCTATTGCGGATACATTTTGTCCAAATGTTTGTAAACTGGTCTGTATTGCTTCGATGACGATGTTATAATTGTTTCCTACGATTGTTATGCCCTTGTTGATATTGGTTACCAATGCGGCAGAAATCGCCGTTGCCAAAACAACGACATTTTCTTTGTGTGTTTTATAGTTAGTTTCTATAATTCCTAATGTAGTGCTAATATTTGTTTTTATTTGTTCCATTGTAGCTGCAAAGCGTGTTTGCAGGTCTAAGAGTAAATCCGTGGTAGTCTGTCTTAATCCAGCGGCCGCTTCTTCGGCTATTACTTTAATTTTTTCTTTATGGGTTGTATAGCTAGCTTCTATGTTTCCAAAGGCGGTTATAATTTGGGATTGCAGCTCTGTTAACAAAAGCCAAGTAGCTTCCCTAATTCCTGCATAGCTTAGCCTTATATTGATTGATAGGTTTTCTAAAAATACTCTTGCATTTTCTAATTTACTGTTAAAAGATTCTGCTGTTTTAAGTTTTAAATTTTCTAATGATAATAAATATGCCTTTGCGTAAATCGGTGGAATTGTTACAACTGGTACTGGTGGAGGAGTTAAATTCCAATTGGGTTTATATACTGGGTTCGGAATTGGTTCAAAATTTGGGGCTGGTACTATGGGTGGTACTAATCCCCAATTAGGATTATAGACGGGGTCAGGTATAGCCGCAAATATTGGAGCCGGTACATATATCGGGATTGCAAAAGCTTGTTTTAATCTATTCCACCAATCACCTAACCAAATAAAAAAACCTTCCCATTTACGTTTAGCTTCCTCTATTCCATCATCTACTTGTCTAGTCTCTATTTTTGTGTTTATCTCACTCTTTACTGGCGTAAATAAATTTCCTAATCCTCCGCTTGTACCACCACTACCACCAGATGCCAAATTCTGTTGAAGGATATTCAATACATCAAATGGTGCAATTGCCCCTTTAGCTGCTTTTGCTGCTTTCCCTATTCCATCTGCTAATTTTTCTTGTCCATCTGCTGCACCAAGAGCAGAATCTTCTATATCCATATTTGTTTCTACTATCTCAGCGCTTGCACCAATTTCTCTTCCAGTTATTATTGTATAGATTTTACCTATAGTCTTTGTTATCTTGATTAACAACTCCAATGCTTTATTCAAAAAACGAACCACAGGCAAAAGTATTTCTACTAAAACTTTACCTATTAAAGACATGAATTCTTCCCACTGCATCTTTAAAATTTTAACCTGATTAGACCATGTGCCCATCTCTCTTGCAAAGTCTCCTTGGGCATCTTTTGTTACGTGTAACAGGTATTTATATCTCCACATTGTTTGTTCCGCTTGACTCATTTCTCTCCAAGCCTTGTTAAATCCTTGACTCAAAGCAAAAGCTTCAACGTTGGCTATATTCATGTTGATACCCAGCTCTTTCAAAGGTTGAGTCATACCGGACATACCACTCATGATTTTCTGGAAAGCAACGTCATTATCTAGGTTATAGAATGATGCCATGTCGGCCGCTAAAGCCGTTAAATCCAAGGCCATATCCCTTACTGCTTCACCTGTTATGCCTGACGATTTAAGCATGGCTCCCATAGTTGAAGCATGACGTTTAGCTGCTAATGTTGATAAACCATATGCTTTTATAGAGTTAGCTGCAAAATCATCTACATCTTTTGCCATGGAACCAAATGTTACATCCACTACGTTCTGAACTTCTCTCATATCAGCTGCTACATCTATAGATGCCTTACCAAAATCGACTAGTTTCTTTGCAGCAGCAGCAAATAACCCTACTTTTGTCAATTTCCCGAGGTTAATACCCAGTCCTTCTGATATTCCCTTAAAGGTGCTATTTATGCGGCTCTCAAAACCCTTTAAACTCTTTTCAGTTTTGGATATTTCTTGTTGGATACCACTAAAATCTGCTCCACCACGTACTATAAAGTTAGATTTAGCCATTATCTCACCTGCTTTTTTGGGCATTAAAAAAGCACTCGTTAAAGAGTGCTTAAAAGTATTGTAAATATCAAAAATGTCAATATACTAATGCCAATAAATTTTATGTCGTTTCCTATTCGCCTTTTCTTAATTAAGTTCACAACCAAACTTACAACTGATATTCCAAACAAAACCATGCTGTCTAATGCTAATAATGCTACGACATTTTCTAAAGTTACGCTGACTGATAAAAGTAATATATTTACAATTGCAACCACTATCCAAACCCATATATTTTCTTGTGGTTTATAACCTTCTTTTTTAATTGTCTTTATCTGCTGTCTAGGTTCTGCATATGGTCCTAATTCCGGAGATCCATACAATCCTCCCATATAACCACCCCTAAGAATATTATTACTTATATATTACATAATATTCTTAGGTTTTACAAGTTTTACCTCTCCGCCAAATAATTTATTTAAAACCATAACTTGTTTTAACATGTCTTCATCTGACATTACTTTATTTTTCCTTTCTTTATCAATCGCTTCTAAAATTTCTTGTAACGGTCTAGGTTGTTGCGATCTTTTACCTAGCCATTGTATAGTCCACATTGCGTTATAATATTCTAAAGTTAGTTTCTCTTTAAATTCATTTTTTTTGTTCTCAAAATATGCTTTTGCGTAGACATTTAATTCATATGGCGTCATTTCCCAAAACTCACTTACTGGAATTCCAATAGAAGCAGCAAGTTTCATTGCCTTTTCAATAGTAAAAGGCTCTTTCTTGCTGCTTATTTCTTGTTTTTTACCTTTACGTCCTTATTTTCTGTTTCCCCCTCGACATCCTTAAATACATCATTCAAAGCTTGCCACATGATTTTACTTACCTTAGCAATACTAGAATATTCATCAACTAAGTCCATAACTTTTTCAGGAGTTAATTCAGGATCTTCATGGGCTAAACCTGCCCATATTAAGTTCGCATAATCCTCCATTGTTATTTTTCCATCTTCAATCCCATCTATTTCCATAATAGGTTTCCCGTATTTTTTCTCAATTAAATTTATAGCTTTCATACCGTACTTAAAATTTCTTACTTTGTCAAGTTTTATTGGATGATAACTCATATAATCCTCTCCTTTAGTTTTTTGTTAATTTTAAACAAAATCTTGTTCAATAATTTAATAATAGGTAATAACAATCTTTTAATCATGCTTGATCCCCCAATATAAAAATAAGGCTAGAGCAACATCTAGCCTTAAGTTTCTGCTCCTACTAGCAGTGTAGGTTTACCTGATACTTTAATAGTACAACTAAAAGATAATGGATCTTCCAAGTCTGCACTTGTGCTGAATCCAGTTACTACACCTTTAAATTCCCAACTCCCCATGTTGTCAGGAAACAAAATAGTAAAATCTTCAACATCTCCACTCTCAAACAAGTCATATAAATCCTTTTGCCCTTTCTCCGGTTCGAGTTCCAAATATCCTTCAAGTGATACTTCCCCAGCATCTTTAAACCCAGCTATAAACTCTCTATAAGCTCCATCACTATCAAGGGTAGTAACATCAATTGTGTCAGCAGATAACTCTAGCCCACTGATAGAAGTTAATCCAGCTACAGTAACAGGAGAATCTTTTCCTATTTGTAGCTTTGTTCCTAATGCTCGTTTAGCCATATTACTCTACCTCCTCAAAATATATAGTAAAATCTATAATCCCTCGATTAACTTTCAACTCATGCTCGTATTGTTCCGTTACATTATTTATATCAACATCTTCAATGTAAAAGTTTCCCATTGTAGTTCCAGGTAATGAAATTAATAAATCCTCAACTTTTTTAGTTAAGGATTTCATTTCACTATATCTTGTAGCCATAACACTAAACATATAGCTTAAATACTCTTTATTTGTCGTTCCTTGCAATGTTTTTACCTTTTTGGTATTAATCCTTGTATAAACTAAATAAGGCCTTGTATGGCCTTCTGGCGCGTTCGTAGGGTATATTTCATCTTTTAATTCTGGTATGTTATCCTCTATCAAATTTCTTAATGCAACTTCCATCTATCTCAACCCCGCTTTCACTATTTCAGCATCAATTTTCTTTTTCATCTCACCTACGATTGTCTTTTCAATAGCACTTGTATTATTAGCTAAAGCATTATGAATAAATCTGTAACCAGGGATATACTTCCCATCTCTAGCAAAAAATCCGTACTCCTGGCTGAATGGGTAGTAGGCTACTTTCCTAGCTCCTTTATGCCCTGATTCTCCAGGATTTTTAACAGGTTTCTGAAATATATGGTTCATGTTTCTATCGAATACTATCCTATATACTTTTTTACCTTTCTGCCTGGATCTTTCACCCACCATTTTAATTCCTTTTTTAAGTGCTCCAGTTTCATATGGTGCAGTTGCCCTGGATTGTTTTAAAACTATGTTCATAGCTTTTCTTGAGCTTGATGTAACGTGTTTCTGTGGGACCTTTCCAAGCCTTTTTAAAGACCTTTCCAGCTCATCCATACCTTCTACTCTAAAATATACTCTGGGCATCTATTTCACCAGCCTACAATAACATAGCAATTCCCTATTCAATCCTTTGACATTTACTGCAGATATTATCTCGTATATATCATTGCCATGCTTAATTCTCATGTCGTTTGTAATACCAGGTACATATCTCATATTGAATTTTACTTCTACTTTCGTATCGTTAGTAAGCGCTGTAAAATACTCATTCCCTAATAGAGGCTCATAACTTGCCCATATCCCTGATATGTGCGTTTGCCATTCATCTACAGGTTCACCAAATTCATCATAACCTTGTACTCTTTTTAAAAAATCTATTTTATACCTATAGTCTCTCATCATTCAGCACCGCCTGTATATTCAAGTGACACCACTAGATGTTTTTTGAAATTTTCGTATGCCTCTGCGAATCTTTCGCCCATATCATCATACCCAAAATAAGCTTTGCAATAAACGATTATCGCCTGTCTGATAAGCGGGTCATCATCATTTATTTTGTCCTCACTAACTCCAGCAGATTTTAGGTCGGCTTTTGCAGCGTCAATTAGATGTTGTATTTCTGTATCTAAATCATTTCCGCTGACTCTCAATGCGTCTTTAACTAGTTCTAGCATTGTTTATCCCACCTTTATAAAATAAAGGAGAGCTAAAAAGCCCTCCCTTATTTTATGCTCCTGCCTCTGCCATCTTAATAAAGGCATCTGGCAAAGCAATATCACAATCAAATATTGCAGTACCTCTAAAGTCTATTGAATTGTTCAAGAATCCTGATTGTGTACTAGATTCTACAGTTACGTCTTGCGCTAAGTTTCCAACTATTTTCTTAAAGTTTCCAAAGTACATTACGCCATCTGCTACTTTATCGGATAGCAATACTGGGAATCCCATAATTCTAAATTGTAACCCATTTGCCATGTCCTTTACTAAAATTGGCTGTTTTTGGTCATCTTTTATCTTTGCTAATTTACCATATAGGAATTTGCTATTACATAAGAATTTAGCGCCAGAGTGGTATCTTAATGGTAATGCTGCTATCATATCCATTACATTATCATAACTTGGAGATCCACCATTAGCATATTCAATTAGATTTTCACCAGCTACCCAAGTTGCTGCATATTCAACCCCTTTAGGTCCAGATACTCCATCACCATTGATTATATCGTTTTCTATAGCTACAGCTATATCTTCTGCTAACATATCAGTTAACCAATTTTCAAAAGCGTTAATAGACATTGTTTGAACAGTTTTGCTTATTCTAATTACTTTGATGTATTCATATCCAGCTAAAGTTACATAAGCTAAACTATCACCAGCTGGTGTTACTGCAGCATTTTCAGTATGCTTTGTTGCTGCATCCCTTACATTTTCTATTGCAAATTTTACATTGCCTGCAACTCTAAGCAATGTAATTTCGTCTATCATTGGTGCTATTGCAACCATTTTATCGAATAGCTCGCTAGCTGTTAGAGTAGGAATAACTGCACCTGCGCTATTGTCAGCACTTGTATAAGCTCTTTCTTCTGCCTCTGTTAATGGTTTTCCTAACAATTTCTTTAGAAAAGCACTTCTATATTCTGGTGTTTCAAGTATTTCTTCTTTTGTCATATTCTCAAATTTTCTTTCTTCCTTATTTGGTATAAAGTCAGTTATTATTGTACCTTCGCCACTAACTATATTTGCCATAATTTCTTTTCTCCTTTCTATCTTTTCTTGAATTGCTTTTCTTTCTTCTGTCAATTCCTTGACCTCTTTTTCTAATGCGTCTATATCAGCGTTGTCGTTTTCAAGTTCTACTTTTATTTCAGCTAATCTTTTTTCAATTTCTTGTAGTCTGTTCATACTCATACCCCCATATCGATAAGTAGTTTTATTTTTCTTTTTCTGCGCTCCAGCAACTCCTGCTGTTCCTTCTCAATCAATCCGTTTATGAAGGACCTAGCGCTTATTATTGTGCCATCGTTAGCAGGTATACTAACAGCTGACACATCATAGACTTTATTAATTCTTTTGATGATTCTTGTCCTAGTCTCTTTGTCGTATTCTTCATCCGCAACAGTAAATGCCCAACTCATTTTTGTAACTAGACCGTTTTTTATTTCTTCATATAATTCCCTTGCTTCCTGTGATTTCGAAAGATCTGCATAAATAAAAAGCCCTTTTTCTGTAGGCTCAATTCCAAGTGTTCCATTGGATAGCCTTGCAAGGACTTTGCCTTGATGGTCGTATTGCATTATTACATC
>DGDR01000231.1 GCA_002385545.1 Clostridium sp. UBA3947 | reverse complement strand
ACATATGTTTGACAAACCAACAATAATATTGATATTAATTATATAAAGCTTATTGACATTATTTTTTAATAGGTATAAAATAATCAAAACAAATATTATTGCGATGACGAGGAAGAGTACTTAGAAACCCAGTTAACAGAGAGAGGCTGTTACCAGCTGAAAGCAGCCTTTAACATGGTTCTTAGGAAAACTACCCTTGAGCAGTGGTTTAGTAGATATAAAATAAATCGAAATGCCACCGGCAGTGCCGTTATAACATTAAGTGGAATTCTTTGAATTCAATTTGGGTGGAACCGCGGATATTAGACATTCGTCCCTATAGGGATGAATGTCTTTTTTATATTAAAAATTTTTTCGAAGGGAGGAAAAACAATGATTAAAGTTAGTCTTAAGAATGGTTTGGTTAAGGAGGTGACTTTAGGCACCACTGTATTATCTTTAGCCAAAGAAATTAGCGAGAAATTAGCTAAGGAAGCTTTAGCAGCAGAAGTAAATGGCAAGGTGGTAGATCTAACCTATACCCTACAGGAGGGCGATGAAGTGACCATACTCACTTTTGAAGATAAAAATGGAAAGGACGTCTTTAGGCATACCAGTGCTCATATTCTAGCACAGGCTGTAAAAAGGCTTTACCCTGAGACTAAATTAACCATTGGTCCTTCCATTGAAAATGGCTTCTACTATGATTTTGACAGCGAGCATAAATTTACTTTAGAAGATTTAGCTCTTATAGAAAAAGAGATGGAAAAGATAGTACAAGAAAACTATGCCATAGAGCGCTTTGAGCTTCCTAGAGAAGAAGCTATAAAACTGATGTCAGAAAAAGGTGAGGACTATAAGGTTGAACTTATAAATGATTTACCTGAGGATGAAATAATATCCTTCTACAAGCAAGGTGAATTTATTGATTTATGTGCTGGTCCCCATTTACCCTCAACTAAGTCAGTAAAGGCTTTTAAGCTCTTAAGCCTTGCTGGAGCATATTGGAAGGGGGCTAGCAACAACAAAACTCTTCAGAGAATATATGGCACTTCCTTCCCAAAAAAGAAGCTTTTAGATGAGCATTTGGCTAGGTTGGAGGAGGCTAAAAAGAGAGACCACAGAAAATTAGGTAAGGAGTTAAAACTATTTACTCTTATGGATGAAGGACCTGGTTTTCCATTCTTCCTACCTAATGGAGTTGTTTTAAAGAATATACTTATAGATTATTGGAGAGAGCTTCATAGAAAATATGAATACATTGAAATAGAAACTCCTCTTATATTAAACCGTGAGCTTTGGGAGACTTCTGGTCATTGGTATCACTATAAGGATAATATGTATACATTGCAAATAGACCAACAGGATTTTGCTATAAAGCCAATGAACTGTCCTGGTGGTATGCTAGTGTACAATTCAGAAATGCACTCCTATAGAGATTTACCACTAAGAGTGGCTGAAATGGGTTTGGTTCATAGGCATGAATTATCCGGTGCTTTACACGGTCTCATGAGAGTCCGGGCTTTAACTCAGGATGATGCTCATATCTTTATGCTACCAGAGCAAATTAAGGATGAAATCAAAGGAGTAATGGAGTTAATTAATGAAATATATACTTGCTTTGGTTTTAAATACGAGGTTGAATTATCTACTCGTCCAGAAAACTCTATGGGTAGCGATGAAGATTGGCATCTAGCAGAATCCGCTCTACAGGAAGCCTTAGAGGAAATAGGTCAGCCATATAAGTTAAACCCTGGTGATGGAGCCTTCTATGGACCAAAAATAGATTTTCACTTAGAAGACAGTATCGGCAGAAAGTGGCAATGTGGCACAATACAGCTAGATTTTCAGCTTCCACAGCGCTTTGACTTAAACTATATAGGCAGTGACGGAGAAAAGCATAAGCCTATTATTATCCATAGAGCTATTTTCGGAAGTCTTGAAAGATTTATAGGTATATTAATTGAGCATTTCGAGGGAAAATTCCCTACTTGGCTAGCTCCAGTGCAGGTTAAGCTATTGCCTATATCTGAAAAATATCATGAATACGCTTCTAGTATACTTAAGCAGCTGAAAGCAGAAGGTATTAGAGCTGAAATTGACACTAGGGCTGAAAAGATAGGTTATAAAATTAGGGAGGCTAGAAATGAAAGGGTACCTTATATGCTGATAATTGGAGAGAAAGAAGAAGAGCAGAACAAGGTGTCCCTAAGAAGCAGAAACCTTGGCGATGAAGGTATAATATCCTTAGAGGACTTTATCTCTAGAGTAAAAGCAGAAGTGGCTGCTAGAAGCTTATCCTTTGAGTAATGTATTTTAAAGTGGCTGTTGCATAACTAATAATCAGTTAGTTGTGCGGCAGCCTTTTGCTGTTTTATTAGCTTTTAGCTATATTCCTTTATTTATTTGGCAGCGGGTATTTATGGCAGAAAAAGGACCGATGCACAACTAACAATTAAATTAGCTAATGGTGCAACGGTCCACAACAGCTACTATAGTCTATATTTCGACGTAAATCGCACGCCCCTGGGGCAATTTTATGACAGCTCAAAGGCTCCTGTATACAGCTGATAATACTTACCTTTTTGCTTAATTAAATCCTCATGACTTCCCCTTTCGATTATTCTACCTTGATCTAATACCATAATTACATCAGAGTTTTTTACTGTGGAAAGCCTGTGGGCAATTACAAATACTGTTCGACCCTTCATAAGTTTATCCATACCATCCTGAACAATAGCCTCTGTTCTAGTATCTATACTGGAGGTAGCTTCGTCCAGTATTAAAACTGGTGGGTCAGCAATGGCGGCTCTAGCAATTGTTAATAGCTGCTTTTGCCCTTGTGATAGGTTAGCTCCGTCGCCAGTTATTACAGTATTGTAGCCTTGAGGTAAATGCTTTATAAAAGAATGGGCATTTGCCAGCTTAGCTGCTGCCACTACCTCTTCATCGGTAGCATCCAATTTACCAAATCTAATATTATCCGCTATGGTTCCAGTAAACAGGTGTGGGTCTTGTAGTACAATTCCAAGGGAACGTCTTAAATCGTCCTTCTTAATTTTATTTATATTTATGCCATCATATCGTATTTTTCCGTCTTGAATAGAATAAAATCGGTTTATTAAATTGGTTATAGTAGTCTTACCTGCTCCAGTAGCTCCTACAAAAGCCACCTTTTGTCCTGGTTTTGCATAGAGCTTTATGTTGTGTAAAATAATTTTATCATCGCTGTATCCGAAATCTACGTCATTGAACACAACCTCACCTTGCAGCTTGGTGTAGGTAATAGTGCCATCTCCATGAGGATGCTTCCAAGCCCAGATTCCAGTGCGTTCCTGACACTCTTCTAAAGTGCCATCTTCCTTTTCCTTTACATTAACTAGGGTTACATAACCTTCGTCTACTTCTGGCTTTTCATCTAAGAAGTTAAATATACGCTCAGCTCCAGCTAGGGCCATGATAACAAAGTTAAACTGTTGAGACATCTGGTTTATTGTTAGGCTAAAGGTTCTTGTTAGCTGTAGGAAGGATGCTAGGGCTCCTATAGTAAAGCCTGCAAAGCCTCCTATGGCCAGAATTGATCCAATAATTGATACCACTACATAGTTGATATATCCGATATTACCCATTATAGGCATTAAAATATTAGCAAATTTATTTGCCTGGTAAGCACTGTCACGAAGCTGATCATTTATTTTGTCAAAGTTAATCTTTGCCTCTTCCTCGTGGCAAAAGACCTTTACAACCTTTTGCCCTTCCATCATCTCTTCTATATATCCATTTAGCGTTCCTATATCTTTTTGCTGTAAACCAAAATACTTTCTACTTTTATCTCCGATAAATTTAGTAACATATGATACTATGAAAACAAAGCCCAATTCTATAATAGTCAAAGGTATGCTTAAAAATATCATGGAAATTATTACGCTAGTAACTGTAATAACCGCTGATAGCAGTTGAGGGATACCTTGGCTAATCATCTGCCTTAAGGTATCTGTATCATTTGTATATAAGCTCATTAACTCCCCATGGGAATGGGTATCAAAGAACTTAATTGGTAAAGTTTCCATATGTTCAAACATATCATCCCTGATTCTTTTCAAGGACCCCTGAGAAATTATAACCATTATTCGATTATATACATAAGTAGCTATAACTCCAACATAATATATTGCCGCCATGGTTACTATGGCTTTAAGCAATGGTGTAAAATCTGGCGAAGTCTTATTTAGAAGCGGTGCTATATAATCATCTATAAGATTTCTTAAAAACAATGTGCCTACTACGTTAACAATAGAGCTTATTATAATGGTTATTGTAGCAACTAAAAATTGCAGCTTGTATCCGCGAAACACATAATCTACTAACCTTTTTAAGGTTTTTCCGGGATTGACACTAGGTCCACCCATACCTTTAGTTCTCATCTTCCTCCGCCCCTTTCACTTGATATTCATACATTTCTTTGTATATATCATTAGTCTTTAATAATTCTTCATGAGTTCCTATTCCGCTTATCTTTCCATCATCCAATACAATAATCTTATCTGCATCCTGAACAGAGGAAATACGTTGAGCTATAATAATCTTTGTAGTATTTGGTATTGTTTCCCTAAAGGCTTTTCTTATAAGGGCATCGGTTTTTGTATCTACCGCGCTGGTGGAATCATCTAAAATTAATATTTTAGGCTTCTTAAGCAGGGCTCTTGCAATACACAGTCTCTGTCTTTGACCGCCAGATACATTGCTTCCACCCTGTTCTATATAGGTATCATATTTATCAGGGAATTTTTCTATAAATTCATGAGCTTGAGCCAGTTTGCAGGCCTTAATAATTTCCTCATCGGTGGCATTTTTATTTCCCCATCGCAGGTTTTCTTTGATTGTTCCTGAAAATAATACATTCTTTTGCAATACCATAGAAACCTCATTTCTTAGGGTTTCTATATCGTACTTTCTAACATCAACGCCACCTACTTCTACAGAACCTATCGTTACATCATAGAGCCTTGGAATAAGCTGAACTAAGGTACTCTTTGCACTACCAGTACCCCCTACAATTCCAACAACTTCTCCGCTGTTAATTTTTAAATTAATATTCTCCAAAACAAGGTTATCTGGATTTCCACTATAGCTAAAGCCCACATTGTTAAAGCTTATGGAACCGTCCTTAACTTCATAAATTGGATTTTCATCATTAACTATATCGCTCTTTTCCTCTATAACCTCTATTATTCTCTCCGCAGAGGATCTGGCCATTACCACCATAACAAAAACCATAGAAATAATCATAAGGCTCATTAGTATATTAGTGGTATAAGTAAAGAGACTCATTAGTTCTCCTGTGGTCATAGTATCTGATACTATCATCTTTGCTCCAAGCCAGGATAGCAATAAAATACAGGTATACACTGCAAATTGCATAGCAGGAGAGTTAAGTATTATCCTTTTTTCTGCTTTTACAAAGTAATTGTATAAGGTTTCAGAGGCCTTATGGAACTTATTAATCTCATGTTCTTCTCTTACATAGGCCTTTACCGCCCTAATGCCTACTAAGTTTTCCTGCACACTTGCATTTAAGTCATCGTACTTCTTAAATACCTTTTTAAAGTATGGATGAGCTCCTGTCATAATTATATACAAGGTTAGTCCAAGAAAAATTATGGCCCCTAAGAAGATTAATGATAATCTTGAATTAATTTTGAAGCTCATTACCATAGCTGAAATCAGCATAATCGGTGCTCTAACAGCAATTCTTATTATCATTTGAAAGGCATTTTGAACATTTGATACATCTGTAGTTAATCTGGTTACCAAACCAGCAGTTGAATATTTATCTATATTTGAGAAAGAATAATTTTGAATGTTATAATACATTTCTCTTCTCAAATTTCTAGCAAAGCCCGCCGATGCACTAGCCCCATATTTACCTGACAATACTCCGCAGGTAAGAGACAGGAATGCTGTTACTAGCATTATTAGCCCAACAACAACCACATATTTTATGTTCTCGTTTCCTATACCATTATCTATAATCATTGACATTAAATAAGGGATTGCTACTTCTAAAAACACTTCTATGATTACAAATAAAGGGGTTAGAATAGTGTCTTTCTTAAATTCACCAATATATTTTGCTATTTTTCTAATCATCAAATCCCTCCCATTGTTAGAACTCTAACTAAAACCAAAAAAAAATTGCCCTTAATCCGCAACTTTTTTTGACAACCTTGATATTAGAGATACTAAAGTATCCATTTCTTCTTCGCTTAATTCTTCAACCAAAGACTTTTCCACCTTAAGAATGGAATTATATACCTTGTTGTAAGTATCTACGCCCCTTTCTGTAAGTACAATCTTTTTAAGTCTGGCATCCTCAACAACACTTACCCTTTGAATATAACCATTCTTCTCCATGAGCTGAAGAACACTTGTAACAGAGGAGCGTCTGATATTAAACTCTTCCTCTATATTCTTCTGAAATATATCCTTCTTACCAGAGTAAAAATATAAAAATCCTAAAATCTTGCCTTGAATAGTTGTGATATCATACTCTGCCAGTTCTTTACCTATTTTTCTGTTAATTTTGTGTGCCAAAGAGGTCAACAGTATCCCTATGTGTACTTCGTTTTCCATAATAGCTCCCCTATCTTTGTTAGGTTTCTAACCATTTAATTAGTATAATTATTTTTTTCATCCATGTCAACAAAAATATATTTCCTTTAATTTTATCCTCAAGAATTGTTAACGATACCACCTAGTCTATTTATTAAATTCTTTACATACTCTGCATTTTCAGCACTAGTTTCTACCACTACCCTATAACTTATAGTTGGTACCTCCTGAAGGCCCCCTATACCACCAGACATAAAACTTACAGAGCTTAATAAACCATTACCCAACTGCCAATATACATCGTTTTGATTGTCATTTATATCTACAAAAGCATTAATAAATCCATTACTCTTAAGGCTTTCAGCAGCCTCGTTAGCAGTCTTTATTCCATTAAAATATCCTTCTATTTTCATCTATATCTTCCTTTCAACTAGTATTTATGCTTCTATTCTATAGCAGGCTTCTTACTTATATTTTGCTATAAACAGGATTTATTATGCATAAATTAGCAATAGCCATCTTCACCCTCTAATCTTCAAAATAAAAGCGGCTATCACTAGCCGCCAAGTTTTGAATATTCAAATTAGAATCTCCATTTTTTCTTAAAACCAAAGAAAGCTCCACAGACTCCTCCGGCGATATGGGTAAGCTGAGATACATTATCTTGGATAAATAAGCCTTCTACAATCTCTCTTCCAATAAAGACAATTACAACTAATATAAAGGTTAGTGGAATTTTCCCTCTTTCTATGTTAACAAAGGACCCTAGTAAAATCATCATAAATACTATGCCACTGGCTCCAAGCAAGATGGTGTCAAACAGTATTATGTTAATAATGCCAGTTACCACTGCAGTAATAAGCATCATAGTAACCATGGACTTAGAACCGTATTTTTCCTCCAGCATAGGACCTATTAACAAAATAATTAAGAAATTATTGAAAAAGTGGGCTAAATCTGCATGGCCTAGCACATGGCCCACTAATCTTATATAAAAGAATAAATCCGCCAGACTGCTTCTGTACACAGAAAATAATAGGTAGGTCGATCTCATCCTAGTTAATTGCCCTAAGAGCACCACTGTAAGAGATAAAAAAGTGAAAGTAAGTATAACTGGTGAATTGTACTTTATCCGTTTTATCATTCTTTTCTCTCCTTTTAAATCAATCAAAAATTATATCCTTAAAATTGCCTTTCATTCAATATAATAACTTAAATATATCATACTCTCTCACCATTTCAAGCTCATCCTAAAATTTTTACCATTGTTCGCACAGATTTGGTAATTCCGGCTCCTTTTCCAGAGCTGTAAAATTTTTATCTACTTTTTCCATAAGACTATTGACATTTAAAAAAAGTTGTATAATAATTATTATTACAAGAGAATTATTCTTTCTTGTTGTATGTACATACAACCTAAGAAAAAAATATATAACAATTAAATTTTAGGAGGTAGATTATTTATGTCATTAGTAGGAAAACAAGTTCAACCATTTAAGGCTCATGCTTACCATAACGGTAAATTCATTGAAGTTACAGAAGCAGATTTTAAAGGAAAGTGGAGTGTAGTTTGCTTCTATCCAGCAGACTTCACATTTGTATGTCCAACAGAGCTTGAAGATTTACAAAACAACTATGAAGCATTAAAGGAGCTTGGTGTAGAAGTATATTCAGTATCAACAGATACTCATTTTACACATAAAGCTTGGCATGACAGTTCAGAAACTATCGGAAAGATTACTTATGTTATGATAGGTGACCCAGCACATGTATTATCCCGTAATTTCGATGTGTTAATTGAAGAAGAAGGTCAAGCAGATCGTGGTACCTTCATAATTGACCCAGATGGTGTAATTCAAGCTGTTGAAATTAACGCTGGAAATATAGGTCGTGACGCAAGCACACTTATAACTAAGATTAAGGCAGCACAATATGTTAGAAATAATCCTGGAGAGGTTTGCCCAGCTAAGTGGAAGGAAGGCGCAGCAACACTTAAGCCAAGTCTTGACCTAGTAGGAAAGATCTAAGGGGTATAATATGATATTAGATTCCGATATTAAATCTCAACTCTCCCAATACCTTCAATTGTTGGAGGGTCCTGTGCTGCTAAAACTCAGCGCTGGATCAGATAGTTTATCTAATGACATGGTGGAGCTCGCAAATGAGCTAGCCGCCATGTCCCCATTTATAAAAGTGGAAAGAGTTCAATTAGATAGAACTCCTAGCTTTAGTGTAAATAGGATGGATTATGATCCAGGAATAACCTTCGCTGGCCTTCCATTGGGCCATGAATTTACATCCCTAGTATTAGCTTTACTTCAGGTTAGTGGAAGAGCTCCAAAGGTTGAACAAAGGATAATAGATAGGATTAAAAATATTAAGGGACAGTATCATTTTGAAACTTATGTTAGCTTAAGCTGCCATAACTGTCCTGATGTAGTTCAGGCTCTAAACCTAATGAGCCTTCTAAATCCTGGTATTACTCATACCATGATTGATGGTGCTGCCTTTAAAGAAGAGGCAGAAAGCAAAAACATTTTAGCGGTTCCAACAGTTTATCTTAATGGCATGCCCTTTGGCAGTGGTCGTATGACCCTGGAAGAAATTTTAAACAAGATAGATGCTTCTTCAGACCTTAGCGAGTTCGAAAACAAAGCTCCCTTCGATGTGCTAGTTGTAGGCGGTGGTCCTGCTGGAGCCAGTGCCGCTATCTATGCCGCCCGTAAGGGAATCCGCACTGGAATTGTAGCAGAACGCTTTGGCGGTCAAATTTTAGACACTCTTGGTATTGAAAACTTTATTGGTACAAAATACACAGAAGGTCCAAAGCTAGCTGCAAGCTTTGAAGAGCACGTTAAAGAGTATGCAGTTGATATTATGAATGGTCATAGAGCGAAAAGTTTAAAAAAGAATGAGCTCCTTGAAGTAGAGCTAGAAAATGGAGCTGTTTTAAAAAGTAAAACTGTAATTCTTTCTACTGGTGCCCGCTGGAGAAACATCGGCGTACCTGGTGAAATAGAATTTAAAAACAAAGGAGTTGCCTACTGCCCTCATTGCGATGGTCCTTTATTTAAGGGCAAGAATGTAGCAGTTATCGGTGGTGGTAATTCTGGTGTTGAGGCAGCTATAGACTTAGCTGGAATAGTTAACCACGTAACAGTTCTTGAATTTTTACCTGAACTGAAGGCCGACTCTGTACTTCAAGAACGTCTATACAGCCTACCAAATGTAACAGTATTAAAAAACGTTCAAACAAAAGAAATTACAGGTAAAGACAAGGTTGATGGTCTCACCTATATGGATCGAGCTACTAGTGAAACTCATCATCTAGATTTAGAAGGTGTATTTATACTTATTGGCCTTGTACCAAATACCGATTGGTTAGGTGATACTGTAGAACGTAACCGCTTTGGAGAAATTGTTGTTGACAGCCATGGTGCAACAAATATTCCTGGGGTATTCGCTGCAGGAGACTGCACAAACAGCCCTTATAAGCAAATTATTATATCAATGGGTTCTGGTGCAACAGCAGCCTTAGGCGCCTTTGATTACCTGATAAGAAACTAAAGATAAAAGCCTCTTTACTATCATTGATAGTGAGAGGCTTTATAACTTTTATCACTAATAGGAGCTAATCTAATTTTTACTATCTTGCTTTGTTTTAAAAAAGAATTGATACATAAGGAACAATATTAGGACAAGCGGTGATCCTCCCCAAAAATAAAAGAACTGCTGCACAAGCAACATTCCCTCTCTTCTGCAACAGCCCTCTAACATCTATACTAAATACGATACCCACCTAAAAAATCTTCCTATATTCTCATACGAGACTATATTGCAAATTAATTCAGTAACCTTTCCAAACTTTCTATAGAAAAAGTTAAAGGCTAGAAAAGGAATCCACTGCTTTTTCGACCTTGGAAGCCTTTTTATTATATTTTTAAAGCTATAAATTTCTTTATATATACGTAAATACCCCTCATACAATTCTTCAGCACTGATTTTCTTTGGCTTATATACCACATGGGCAGTGTTATAATTTGATAAATTAAAATCTACAATTCGATTTTCCTCCAGCAAGGACGAATAAAGCTTAGTACCAGGATAAGGAGTTAAAATATGTGAGGTTACCGTTTCAATCTTATTTTTTACTATCCAATCTAAGGTATTTTTGAATACCGAGCAATCATCCTCATCTAAACCAAAGACAAAGCTTGCATTTATCATTATTCCTCTCTTATGAATTTCATCCACAAGTCGCTCATATTTTGACACACTGTTTTGCACCTTATGCACAGTATCAATAGACTTACTATTAATACTTTCAAAGCCTATAAATAAGCTCTGACAGCCCGATTCCTTCATTTCATCTAATAAATCAGGCATATCTACAATGTTTGAGCTAACAGCAGCATTCCATTTTAGCTTTAAAGGCTTTATTGCCTTTAGAAATTCCTTTGTCCACTTTGGATTTCCAATAAAATTATCATCAATAAACATTATATGTCTTGTTTTTAAGACCTTTATATCTTCAATTACATCCTCTATGGGCCTATTAATATAAGTTTTTATTGTTCCCTTGCAACTGTTATAGCAAAAGTCACATTTAAAAGGACAACCCCTGCTGGTACTGACTATGTTGGTATATAAGTACTTTTTATTATCGATAATTTTATATTTAGGGGACACAATTTCATCCCCCGTCATTCCCTCCATATCATAATATACCTTTTTAAGTGAATTCTTTTCCTTATCTTCAAGAATTTTCCCCCAAACCCTCTCAGCCATACCCACACATATTGCATCAAAATACTCAACCGCCTTTTCTGGCTCCGCAGTAATATGAATGCCTCCTGCCACTACGCTAACCCCTCGCCTTTGAAACTCCTTAGCAATTTCTATAGCCCTATTCATAACATCTACAGTGACAGTTATTCCCACCAAATCCACTGGACTATTAAAATCTATTTTTTCAATATTTTCATTCTCTATAACAACCTCATGGTCCTTCGGTGTAAGATTTGCAATTGTTAACAAGCCTAAGGAGGGAGCCATTCTTGTCTTTAGTTTTGTGTCCATAGGTCTTGGCTTCATGGCTGGTTGAATCAATTTAATTTTCATCTATAAACACCTCATATAAAACTTTTTCCCTTTATACCTTTAATTTCTTCTCCAAGGTAGGAACAAATGCCGCACATATACCACTTAAAGCAAAAACTATTAAGCCAAATAACAGAACCCCTGGGGCATCATCCTTATCCGCCATAAGATATAAGAAAGGCATACTTATAAAATACAAGACACTGATAGAAATTGCACTGAACTTTATAAACCTTAGATTCCCTACAGCTGCATTCTTGTCCTTATAAAAATTACATAGGACTTTAATAGTTTGATATAAGCCATATAAAAAGGCTATTACTGCTCCATACAAGCCTATTAGCCCTGATAATCTCCAGTAAGCTGATACTGGAATCACCTTTGCCAATCCTGTTAATACAGTAGGCAATAGGATTATCAGGAATCCTAGAATAGAAATAGCAAATATCAAAGCCACTATAGTCAAAGGCTTTTTCTTTCCCTCATTCATAAAAATCACCTCACTTATAATTTTTAGCCTATGGATAGGATAGCATATTAATTATCGTTTATCAATAATTTTTTATTGGTTATTAATTGTTTTTTTATTTTAAACAATATAAAAAGAAGCACCTCTGCTTTTACAGAAATGCTTCCTATAGATTTATCTAAAAAATCAATTCTCCTACCCTATAGCCCTCAGGCAATTCCTCTTCACATAAAAACTTAAAGTTCTCATCCCTTAATACTGGCAAGAATATTTCATAAGGTATTCTAGAAAACTCACAGCCATAATTGCTAGCTCCAAACCACTTACCTTCTTTGCTGCTTAAGTTTAAATCCCTAGCAAACTTGGTATTGTTGGAGCAATCATGCACCACTAAATCCCACTTTTCTTCATCCGCAATCTTCATGAATTTCAGGGTTAACTCCCTGCTCCAAATTGGAGATATGTAGCCATGTCTAGAAATATACATGTTTTCTCCATAATAATTGCCTATATTATTCTCATTAAGATGTAATTCAGCGCAATTGATAAAATCCAGCTTTGTATCTAAAATAGACTCCTTCTTTTTAAAGAAATCCTCAAAGAACTCAGGGGTCATTGGAGTCTCAATGCCCACACTTTTAATATATTTTTTTGCCAGTCTTATATTATTAATAACCTTGTCTGAACATCTAGAGGCACCTAGGTTAAATCGTATCTCGTCAAGACCAGCCTCTCCTAAGGCCTTTAGGCTTTCCTCTGTAGCCAAGAGACCATTGGTGTATAGATGTTGATGAACCTGAGCTTCACTAAATTTCTTTATAACAGGATAGTATTTTTCAATTTCCATGAAAGGCTCTAAATAAACATAGGCTACACCGGTTGGCTTCTTTTGAATGGAAAGAAGTAAATCTATATCCTGCTCATAGAATTTTGTACCTCCTATTTCCCACATTCCTTCACCAATAGGAGGGATATCATCTAGATGTCCATAATTATAGCAGAACTTGCACTCTATGTTACACTTGTTGGTTTTCCTAACAGCCCCTAAGCCTGTACCTAAGAGACAGGAGCAACAGCCCTTAGGAAACTTGCTATCATCTCCTACATAAAGAGTTCTATTTTTCAAGGTTTTCAGTCCTTTAATCTCAGCCTTTAATTTTTCGTGTCTATCCTGAACTGCTGCCTCTATCTGTGCAAAGGTAGCATATATAATCTCCTGTTGTTTAATCATTGGTTCCTCGTCCTCTGGTAGGTCCGAAAAAAATTCAAACCAATCCAAGGCATCTCTTTTTGAAATTTTCATAGTATGTCCTCCTCTATATATCTATAGCTTCAATTCAAAGCTTTGTATATCCATTTATTCTAGCTAATAGTATTATATATTAAGCCTATTTTCAAGCATAAACTGACGGATTTAATAAAAAACTGTGCCATTATCATACTGTAACTGGCACAGTTTTGCTATTAACAAAGCTTTGTATTTCAATTTACTGCTACAGCTCAAGCAATAAATGATTTTATTTAAATTATGGCCTCACTTATAACATAATATATATTGTCCCTGCATAATACCAAGGTTATTAGTTCTTAACATTAATGCTATGTTATCACCTGTTGATGCGGAAACAACTTCTTTTCCAATAGTATCTATTTTTATAATCATTATTTCTTTCTTTATAATATTTCCGTCACTATCCACTATATCCACATAATCTCCAACCTGAATATAGCCATTAGCTACTCCTGTTAATGCTGTTCCATGTCCTTTAATAACAAAAACATTTTCTATTTCCATACAAAATTTAATCACATTCTCTCTCATTAATTTAGAAATTAAAGGCTCTCTGTTATTGCCTATACTTGAAGTACCCATATTACCATATGACAGTCTTCCATTTATCACATCATAAATCAATTCTCTAACAGGATTTATATTTCTTTCAAACTCTAAGGATGTGGTTTCCTTTGAAGTATTAATTATTAAAATATTCTTTTTTCCCTTTGTAAAGCAGTCTATTGATTTAATGCTACTATAAAAAAACTCTTTAATATCAGAACCAACTAGTCTTTTTACAACTAAAACTAGCCTTTTATTTGTTACAATAAATAAGGCATCAGAAAATAGCTTAGCAAAGAGCTTGGTAGAAGGTAAGGAGGCTACACCAATATAATAAATATCCTCTATATCTAACAAAAGCTTTGATAATTCATCGAAGACTGGAGAATTATATATAGCTGTTTTAGTATCTTGATCATAACCTAGCGATTCTATCTGATCTCTAATTTCTCTAATATTCACTATATCAACCCTTTTTATATTATTTATTAATGAAATTGCATCTTAAGAATATCCTCTTATCAATATTTTACATTTTTTATTATAAGAAACAGCCTAAACATTACTGTTTAAGCCGTTTTTAAATTTGCTTCAATTTGATGACCATGCCATCCAAGAACGTCTTTAAACCATGGTAATGACAAATTTGCTTGGTTTTATATTCAGGTATTGAGCAAATTGTTATAAGTTCTAATTATCCTCCATAACCTTTCTAATATAATCTAAAGCTTCTTCCTCCGTATCAAATACTAGTGGTGAAAAATCCTTCTCCTTATCTAAAAGGATTGTCTTACCAAATTCCGGTGTTGACACTTCTATACACCATTTACCAGCAAATAATTTTGGATTCAAAATCATATCTATCACGCCTTTTCTATGTTTTAATCTATTATTTGATTCTTTACCTTTACTCATTTAATGAATATAAGTTAAAAGCTCAAGTCTTTACAAATCAAAGTCTTGAGCTATCTTTTATCCTTATGTCACTCTATTATACAATTTTAGTTGTCCAATCCTCACAATTCCAAATCTCAGTAACTACGTCCCTATAAAATTCTGGTTCATGGCATACTAGCAATATGCTGCCCTTGTATTCCTTTAAGGCCCTCTTAAGCTCATCCTTAGCGTCTACATCTAAATGATTGGTAGGCTCGTCCAATATTAATACATTAGTTTCCTTATTTATTAGCTTTGCCAATCTAACCTTAGCTGCTTCCCCTCCTGAAAGAACCTTTACCATACTTTCAATATGCTTAGTGGTAAGTCCACACTTGGCTAGGGCCGCTCTAACCTCGTACTGAGTATAGCCAGGGAACTCATTCCAGAATTCCTGGATGCAGGTATTGGTATTATCTTCTCTTCCTTCCTGTTCAAAGTATCCTAGATGTAGGTAGTCACCTAGTTTCACTTCTCCACTTAAGGGCTTGATTTGACCTATTAAGCTTTTTAACAAGGTAGTTTTTCCAAGACCATTTGCTCCAACTAAGGCAATTTTCTGACCTCTCTCCATATATAGGTTTAGAGGCTTTGTCAATGGATGGTCATAGCCTATTACTAGATCCTTAGTTTCAAAGATTACCTTTCCAGAGGTTCTGGCGGTTTTAAAGTTGAACACTGGCTTGGGCTTCTCCTGAATAAGCTCAATTCTTTCCATCTTATCAAGCTTCTTCTGTCTGGACTTTGCCATATTAGCTGTAGCCACATTAGCCTTGTTTCTAGCTACAAAATCCTCAAGTCTTGCAATTTCAGCCTGCTGTCTTTCATAGGCCTGCTCTAGCTGCCTCTTTTTAGCCTCGTAAACTCTTTGAAACTCGTCATAATTTCCAACATACCTAGTTAATCTTTTATTTTCCACATGATATATTAAATTAATAACTGAATTTAAAAAAGGTATATCATGAGAAATTAAAATAAAGGCATTTTCATAATCATTTAAAAATCTCTTTAACCATTCAATATGCACTTCATCTAAATAATTGGTAGGCTCGTCCAAAAGCAATATATCTGGCGTTTCTAGTAGAAGCTTAGCTAGTAAAACCTTAGTTCTTTGACCTCCGCTTAAGTCAGTTACATCCCTATCTAAGCCTACATCTGTAAGGCCTAAGCCCTTAGCAGTTTCTTCAATCTTTGCGTCGATAATATAAAAGCCGTTATGGTCAAGCATATCTTGAATTATAGCTGTTCTTTCTAGCATTTTCTCAAGCTCGTCAGGATCTACCTCTCCCATTTTTTCATAGAGTTCATTCATCTCTGCTTCAGCATCAAACAAATACTGAAAGGCTCCCTTAAGCACTTCTCTTATGGTTTTACCCTTTTCCAACACTGCATGCTGGCCCATATATCCTATTCTAACTTTATTGGCCCATTCAATTTGACCTTCATCTGGCTGGAGCTTACCAGTAATTATATTCATAAAGGTGGATTTTCCTTCACCGTTAGCTCCAATAAGACCAACGTGTTCACCCTTTAATAATCTAAAGGATACATCTTCAAATATAGCCCTATCTCCAAAGCCATGACTTACATTTTTAACCGTTAATATACTCATTTTTATCCCCCAACAAAAAGATATTATATAAAATTCTAAAGAATTTGCTTCTCCACTTTAATTATATAGATACACTTTAACTATTTTAAATGAAGGCACTATCTATGTCAAAGACTTTCTTTTTGCTATTTAGGGGATTTTTTCTTGAATCTTTAATAGCCTTGAAAAATACAATATTAATCTACTAACTCTATTGTATCTATAGTCTCTATGCGAACAATCACCTTTTTATCAACACCTTTTTTATCTTTATAATCTAGCTTAACCCATTCATCATCTACATCTATAATTTCATATACTCTTTTATCATCATCCAAAAATGATACTATAGTATTAAAAGAAATTTTGCATTTATAACCTTTTAAATCATTTATTAACTTTGACATAGTATCGTCTCCTTTCAAAGATCTTTTTAATTTACGAACTTCTTTTTCTAGCCTTTTTACCTTTCCTGGATAACCAATATAAAATAGTATTATTAAAAATGCAATTAACCCAAGATACTGCATTTAGTCACCTCCTTGTTTTTTCAAAAGTTACCACATATCTATTTTACAATATTATGTCACAAAATAGAAAATAATTAAAAGGTTAGCTTTCGCCAACCTTTCTTCCCTTCTTATAACCTTTAGCTATCCTATTACTTATAAGCATAGAAATCTCCATCTTTAGTATATACGTATACCTTTCCCGTACTTTGGCTAACCAAATAATCAACCTTCTCTTCCTGTTCAGAAAAATATTCAGAGGGGTACTTATAGAAGAATTCATCAAAATACTTATGGATTTTTCCTTTATTTGAAGCTGATTCATCCTTTAATTTTAAATTAGTGTTCTGAAGCAAGCTGTTCAAAGCCTCCTCTTCAGTTAATTTATTTCCATTTTCTAAAGCCTGCTTCTTTTTGCTTTCCGCTTCCTTAATAAGACTGATATTGTGCTGCTCTATAGTGCTTTTGATACTACCCTTAAAGGATCTATCCTTCTTATACCAATCCTTGCTTTCAAAATACTTTTTCAACTGAGGATCCTTGAATATGTAGCCATGTCTAGCATAAATCTCGTTTCGTGCTATCATCAAATAGCATAACTCCAAATCCTCGATTTCTTCTTCAGATAGCTTTTCCTTATCGGTATTTATTAGCACATAGCCATTAGGCCCCTTATTATTAATTTTAATAGAAGACTCTTGGAAACTTTGGCTATTGCTCTGATTTTCACTAACTGTTGAAGTTTCTCTTCCCGGGTTCTCAATAAGCTTAATGCCTATAAAAACAACCATAATAGTTACTATTAATGAAAGGGCAATTATAATTTCCTTTTTATAATTTTCTCTAAGCTTATTAAAAAGCTCCGTCATTTTAATGGCCTTAATTTTCCCCTTTACCTTGCTTCCGTCCTTCTTAATAGACTGCTTATTCATAATAATTGTATGATCTTTACCAGCAGTTTCATTGTTTATGACAACCTTTTCTAAGCTACTATACTTACCACGGACATTAGTATTAATTTTCTTAAGCTTACCATCAGACCTAAACATTGGTGCAGCACAGTTCCTGCAAAAATTTGAGTTATGCTCGTCATATTTCCCACATTTATAACAATACATAAACACCACCTCTTCACAAGTATAAATAAGAATTTTAATGAATTTTTACTTATTTTGACCCTACCTTAACTTTGATATATTTCCATTATATACCATATGTTTTAATTTTTCTATTTATTAATTATAACTTTGAGCAAAAAATAAAAAGCGGCTGGCCGCTTACCATATTAGTTATCAATGGTTATATATTCTCCATTAAAATAAGGCACTACCCTTGTTATATCCTTTTGACAGCAATATTCTAAATCCCTTGTAAAACCTAAGTCCTTAAGAACATTGTAATGCCTTCCATTACATATAAAACTTGTAATATCGCTGTGCAAATTATAGGTGTGATATGCAGTATAGGCTAGATCTGTCATTTCTATAGGAACTATATCCTTTAAGCATTTAATGATATAACCACTGCATATAAAATCATCCATAGAAAACTCCCCATAGGTTCCTGCGTTCACAATAACTATATCCTTTTCTAAAGCTGCCAGCCGCTCTGCAGAAGCCCTTCCATTGAGCAAACAGCCTATAAAAATAGCATCCGCTCCTTTACAGCCCTGTATGGCCCTTGTTCCATTAGTGGTGGATATAATTAAGGTTCTATCC
>DGDR01000028.1 GCA_002385545.1 Clostridium sp. UBA3947 | reverse complement strand
GGTAGAGCAGAGGACTGAAAATCCTCGTGTCCCTGGTTCGATTCCTGGTCTGGCCACCAGAAAGAAAGCTTGAGTGAGAAACTCAAGCTTTTTTCGTTAAGAGAAATATTAGAAGGAATATAGAATAACTATAGGGTAAGTGTTACACCTGTTCCCATTCCGAACAGGAAGATTAAGCCTCACAGCGCCGATGGTACTGTTCGTGAGACCGAGTGGAAGAGGGTTGAAGACCTAAATGGTCTTCAACGGGTGACGTAAGGATGAGAATCATCCTTACGTGTCACCCCGGAATAAGACATGTTATGTCTTTTATAGGAAAGGTAATTTTTGTATAAATAAAAAGTTTTTTTAACTATATAATGGACTTTTAGTAAAATTGACAGCCTTAATAAGGGATGTTACAATGAAATGGATACATTAAAATCAATTTATAAGGAGATATTTTATATGACAAATAATAAGGTTTTGGCAGTGGTTGAGGGCACTGAGATTACGGAAAATGATCTTATTGCAACAATAGCTAGATTTCCTAAAGAAAGACAGGAATTTTTATCTACTGAAGAAGGAAAAAAGCAATTACTAGATCAAATGATTATATCTGTATTGATTCATACCTATGCAGTAGAAAATAAGTTAGATCAGAACACAGAGTTCTTAATTGAGCTTGAAAATACAAAACGAGAATTACTAACTAGATATGCCATGAGTAAGGTTATGGATCAGGCAAAGGTAAGCACAGAAGAGGCAGAAGCTTTTTATAAAGATAATATGAGTAAATTCCTACAGGAAGAAAGTATAAATGCTAGACACATATTAAATGGAGATTTAGAAATAGCTAAGGAAGCATATGAAAAGGTTAAAGGCGGTATGGATTTTGCAGAGGTTGCTAAAGAGTATTCAACTTGTCCGTCAAAAGCAAGAGGGGGAGAACTAGGATACTTTACAAAGGGAAGAATGGTTCCAGAATTTGAGGAGGCAGCTTTTAGTTTAGAGGTAGGAGAAATTAGCGAACCAGTAAAAACACAATTTGGTTATCATATAATCCAGGTGTTAGATAGAAAGCCTGCTTGCATTAAAAGCTTTGAGGAAGTTAAGGATGATATAATAAATGGCTTGCTAAATGCAAAGCAGAAGCACTTATATTCTAATTTCGTTAGCACGTTGAAGAATAAATATACTGTAGAGTATAAGTAAAGTAGTTAAAAGGATAAATACTAAAATAATTGGCTATTGCTCAACTGAGAAAACTGTAGTTGTGCAATAGCCTTTTGTTGTTCTATTAGCTTTTAGTTGTAAACGTCCATATCTCTGGTAACTGGTATTATATAGTGAGGATATTAGCCAATTGACTAGGTTCCTTTGGCGAACTAATAAATTGAGTTAGTTTTTGCAACAGTCCCTTAATTTATTGATTGCATATAATGCTGGTCTTTACTCTATGTTTGTCCTAAACAGCTTCACTTAATTCTATAAAATCTGTAATAGTTTTATCTGCAGTTTCTAATATCTCATCCCATTGGTGGCGGGCAGCCTGATCTAGTATGCCAACTACTTTCATACCAGCGGCCTTGGCTCCTAGTATAGCAGGTAGTATGTCCTCGAATACTATACATTCAGCTGGGTCAACACCTAGCTTTTTAGCAGCAAGAAGGTATACATCAGGAAAGTCCTTTCCTTTTGAAACTTCACTGGTTGTGGTTATGGCATCGAAAAGGTCCCTTATGCCGTTTTTATTTAGCACTATGGATATTAAAGCATCATAGTTACTGGTTGCCAAGCCTATTTTAATACCATTATTTTTTAGTAGGGTTAAAAATTCCTTAGCTCCTCTTTTTAGTTTTACATTATTGCTATACTCTTCAATGGCCATATTGTGCCAATCATTTCTTATTTTCTCTAAGGAGTCTTCTAAATTAAATCTTTTCTTAAAATATACTGCAGTTTCTTCGAAGCTTAGGTGAGCAATATCGTCTCTGAAGCCTTCAGGCATTTGAAAGCCCTTGGAATGTAGGTAGTCGATATCAATTTTTTCCCACACCCACATTGAATCGATTAATGTTCCATCTAAATCAAAAATTGCAGCTTTAATATTTGTTAGCATTTCATCACCTCATAACCATTATAGCATAAAATTATGCATGCTCAACGAGGGATGGTGATTAACTCTTCTGAGCATGCATAATTAAGATTGTAAAATAATGGACATTGTTACTAAGAAGGTTAAAATGTTCTTTCTAAGATACCTATATTTTTTCCTTCTATAACATCTTCTACGGAGGTAATGCCTATTCGCTTAAGTACATCCAACATACGGTCACTATCTACTGCAACCTTGATTTCAGAGTTGTCGCAAAGTTCATTTAATCTGTCTCTTCCTACTTCCATAGGGATTATTCGCTTAGGGCCACCTACACAACCACCAACGCAGCCCATACCTTCTATAAAGTTAGCATCAACCTCTCCATTTTGAAGCTTTGAGAGCAACTCTTTGCAGTTGACAACTCCGTGAGCTTGAATAGTTCGGACCTTTTCGCTTTTGTTAGGGAAGATTCTCTCTACAGCTTCACTAACAGCGGTGGATACACCTGCAGTTCTTCCGTATAATCGGCCACCCCGGGAAGCATACTCCTTAGTTGGAGTTTCTGGTAGCTCAGCAGGGTTTATTTCTAAGGCATCAAAAATTACCTTTAACTCTTCAAAGGTTAACACAAAGTCAATATCTCCAAGCAAATCCTTTTCTTTAGTTTCTGCTTTTTTGGCTACGCAAGGACCTATAAACACTACCTTAGCTTCTGGGTTAAGCTTCTTTAAGACCCTGCCTGCAGCTATCATTGGGGATACAGAAGGAGACACATGTTTTACCATACTGTTATATATTTTGCGAATCATAGCTACCCACATTGGACAACAGCAGGAGGTTATAAGGAAATCATCAGTTTTATTTACATGGTGATTAAATTCAACAGCTTCCTTAAGAGTCAACATATCTGCGAAGAAGGCTACCTCAAACATATCTGTAAAACCAATTTTCTTGAAGGCTGTTCTTAATTGGTTTAAAGAAACATTTTCTCCAAACTGTCCGTAAATAGCTGGAGCTACTGCTGCTAGTACAGGTGTATTTTCTTTTAGTAGATGAGCAAAGGGGATGAATTCAGCCTTATCCATAATATGGCCATTTTCACAGGCTTCTACACAGGTACCACAATCCTGGCACATTTCTACATCAATATAGGTTTTGCCTGTTTCAGGATCTGTCAGGATAGCATCAAAAGGACAGGAACGCTGGCAGTTGGTTAAGCAATCGTCCCCTCTGCAAGCTCCATCACAGTCCAGCACTCTATCAACTATCTTATGCTCTAGTTTATAGGTGGATATGGCTTTTTTTAGATTTTCTATGTAATTCTCGTCATATTCCAAGTCTACACCGCATAGCATGGATATAGTTTTAAAAAGCTGATGCTTATTAATTTTTTCCTCTTCCATGATTTCTTTTATACTTTCTTCAAAGTTATCATTATAATAGGCTTTAACTATTTTCTTAAACAACTCTTTGTGCTTTTGATGCAATTTAATCACTCCTAATAAAAATTATCATATTAAAGTATATCCAATATTATTATTTTAAATTATTATAGCAAAAAAGTTTATGTGAATATTAATAATCTTTTTATGGAAAGATAAATAAAGATATTAATTTTTGAAAAGTGGTGATAGCTTTGATTTGCTTTTGTGTTTTGGTATTATTTGTGGCTCTATTTACAATAGCTCTATGCAAGGCTGCAGGAAGAGCAGATAAAATAGAGGAAGTTATAAAGTATGATAAAAAAAGATGGTAATTAAAGAAGAAAAAAAGAGGCAGCGGTATCTAAGCTGCCAAAATTATTTTTTGCCTGTAAATAGCTCGTTAATCTTTTCTAGCCTATGTAAATAATGTTGATACTACTTTTTTGCTGTGATAAAATATTATCGTCAAAGAAGTAGACGGGGCGTGGCGCAGGGGTAGCGCGCGTGCTTCGGGAGCATGAGGTCGCAAGTTCAAATCTTGTCGCCCCGACCAAGAAAAAGGATGTTAAAAAATAAAAAGTTCAGATTTATTCTGAACTTTTTATTGTATAGGAAATTATAAATTAGTATATGACTTATGATATTTAACATATAAAAATTTGGGTTGCTTTTATATTATGCCTTGTTTTTATCATCATCTGCTCCCTTTACTGGTACAGTAGAAGCTACAAAGCCAACTAGAACAGATACTAGGGCTGGGGCCAGTATGTTTATGTAGGCCATATTTCTTGTTCGACGTAAAATGTAGGTAGTAACTCCTGTTATGGCCAATGAAGCTATGAAAATATAGATAATAAACTTAGCAAAGGAACTCATTATTTTTTCATATATGCGATGTCTAGTTGGACCGCTAATAATAGCTTTAAAAATAAAAAAGAAAATAACTATTAAAATTGCGTTGGCTCCAGCAGATAATAAGAAGTTGGTCATAGCAAGTCTCCTTTCGTTTATTAGCTTTTCAAATCCTTAATGGTGGAATTAAAAATATTGCACTTCGGAAAATTTTCCTTAATGGCTGATTTACGATATCAGATTTCTGACATCCTAAATTACGAAAGCACTTTTTCATATTAATAGTGTTTGTAATTATTAGGCTTCTTATGCAAGGATTTTCAAGTTGTTTTAGCTGCAAAAAAGGCTGCAGCATATTAACAAATGGGTTAATTATGCTACAGCCTCTAATTTAAGCTTTAGAAGACATGCTATATCACAAGCAGCAATAAATAATTATTTGGCTAGCTTATAAATATTAATAATATCATCTCTAGTGAGTTTAACAAAGTTACCTACAGTGTGTTGTCCAAAGTTAGTACACTTGCCTGCCATTTCCTCGAATTTATCATCGCTAATACCTGCTTCCCTTAAGGTTACTGGAAGACCGATGCTTTTGAAAAAGTTCATCATTCTGTTTATTCCCTCTAATGCAATTTCCTCTGGTGAGGAGAAGTGAAAGTCTACATCCCAAACACGGGCAGAGAATTGAAGAAAACGATTAATATCATGGCTGTATACGTATTTCATCCAAGCTGGGAATATAATTGATAATCCTGCTCCATGTGGAATATCATATATGGCGCTAAGCTCATGTTCAATAGCATGAGAGGCCCAGTCACCAATACGGCCAGTATTTAATAGATTATTATGAGCAATAGTAGCAGACCACATTATCTCTGCTCTAGAGTTATAATCCTCAGGATCTTCTATTGCTTTTGGTACATTGTTTATAATGGTTTTTAAGGTTGCCTCACAAAGCCTGTCCGTAAGCTCTACGTTATCAGTGTTTGTAAAGTATCTTTCCATAATATGAGCCATCATATCGGCAGCTCCACAAGCAGTTTGATAAGCTGGTAAGGTGTAGGTTAGCTCTGGGTTTAAAATGGAGAATACTGGATAAATATAATCAGTAGTGAGTCCTTTTTTATACCAGCCTTCTTCATTAGTAATAACGGAGCTGTTGCTAGCCTCGCTACCTGCAGCAGGTATTGTTAGTATAGTACCTACAGGTAGAGCAGCCTTTACTCTAGCTTTACCAACATAGAAGTCCCATACATCACCTTCATAAGGAACGCCCACAGCTATGGCTTTAGCTGTGTCAATAACACTTCCGCCCCCAACAGCTAGGATGAAATTAATATTTTTTTCTCTGCAGAGTTTTATCCCTTCTTTAACAAGACTTAATCGGGGATTAGGCTTAACTCCAGAAATTTGGAAGTATTCTATGTTATTTTCCTTTAATGAGTTTATTACTCTGTCATATAATCCTGTTCTTTTTATACTACCGCCGCCATAGCAAAGGAGTACCTTTTGACTGTATCGCTTTACTTCTGCACCTACCTTATTCTCGGTAGCTTTTCCAAAGATGATTTTTGTCGGATTATGAAATGTAAAATTGTCCATGCCATCACTCCCTATAATTCCTCTTATATTAATTATACCTGCTTTTCGATAAATATGGAATTGATGTTTATAAGAATGTCCATTTATTTATGAATAGCATGTGCTAGAATTAAGGTGTATTTTACTAGTATTTATAGAATAGATGATAATGGGGTGGAGCTTTGGGAGAAAGTACGAATAAAGTAAAAAAATTAAGTCTTATTGCAATTACATGGCCTATTTTTGTAGAAACCCTTTTAAGAATGTTTCTAGGTAATGTAGATACCTTTATGTTGAGCCATTATTCTGACAATGCTGTTGGAGCTGTTGGAACAGCAAATCAAATCAATGGTATGATAATGTTAATATATACCATAAGCTCTACAGGGACCTTAATTACTATATCTCAGTATCTAGGTGCTAAACAGAGGAAAAAGGCTATAGAGACTGCAGGTACAGCTCTGCTAATTAACTTTGCCTTTGGATTACTTCTCAGCATTGGAATAGTTGCTTTTGCTAGACCGCTACTTAGGCTTATAAAAACTCCAGCAGAATTGATGGACTATGCAGTTACATATTTGCGAATAGTAGGAAGTGTATCCTTTATACAGGCCTTGCTTACAACCACAGCAGCTATAATAAGAAGCTTTGGCAAAACGAAGGTAAGCATGTATGTTACAATGGGAATGAATATATTGAATGTAATAGGAAATAGCCTATTCCTTTATGGCTTCTTTGGCTTTCCAGTATTAGGGGTAGCTGGCGTTGCTATTTCTACTGCCGTAAGTCAATCAATTGCATTTTTAGTGGTGTTCTTTGTGATTATGAAAAGAATAGATATAATGATTTCCCTAAAATCTATTTTTCCCTTTAGAAAGGAGTTAGCAAAGCAAATAATTGCTATAGGGGTGCCTTCTGCAGGTGAATCTGGAGCTTATCAGATTTCACAATTGGTTATAACTGCTATGATAAATAACATGGGTGCTATAGCAGTGTCCACTAAAATATATACCATGAATATTTTATGGTTCGTTATGCTCTTTGGGATAGCTTTAGGACAAGGGACTCAAATCATTGTAGGGCATCATGTAGGGGCTAGAGAAAATGAAGAGGCCTATAAGGCTTGCTTAAGGAGTTTAAGGATAAGCCTTGTAATAGCGCTGATTATGTCAACAGTAATAGCAGCCTTCGGTGAGAATTTAGTATCAATTTTAACGGATAATGATACTATTATCCATATGGCTGGTAAACTGCTGTGGTATTCTATCCTGTTGGAGCTTGGAAGAGTATTTAATTTGGTGGTAGTAAACGCCTTAAAGGCATCGGGTGATGCAACCTTTCCAGCGGTGGCAGGAATTATATCACCTTGGTTTACATCTGTACTCTTATGCTATCTATTAGGAATCCAAATGAATTGGGGACTAGTAGGAGTGTGGATAGGACTTATGTCTGATGAATGGCTAAGAGGTGTCATAGCCTTGTTTAGATGGAAGTCTAGGATATGGGAAAATAAAAGATTAGTTGCAGATAAAAAGGCACTGGTTTAGACCCACAATAAGGATGAACTTTTTTATACAAGAAATGCCTTACTGCTTGTCCTAACTCTTTTACCAGGCATCAACACTTTTTTAAAACAAAGCAACATAGTCGAAAAAGCGGCTACCTAGCTATTAGATGTTAAGGAGAATATTGGGGAGTGCAGAATATTCCCATATAAAGATAAGACTAATAAACATTAAAGGGCTGTTGCACAACTAACGGATTTGCTAGTTGTACAACAGCCTTTATTTTTGCTCAGATACTTATAAAGTGGTCTTATGCTCCTTCGTTCAAGAATTTGCATTGAGACATATATAGGTTATAATAGCTTCCCTTTAGCTTCATCAACTGCTCATGAGTTCCAGATTCAACTACCTTACCATCATTTATAACCATGATTCTACTACAATCTCTTATGGTAGATAATCTATGAGCTATAACAAAGGAGGTTCTACCCATAAGCAGCTTTTGAATTCCCTTTTGAACCAATCTTTCTGTAGCGGTGTCTATATTGGAGGTCGCTTCATCTAGGATTAAGATTCTAGGGTTAGCCAGTAGGGCTCTTGCAAAGGAGATTAATTGTCTTTGTCCTACAGATAAGCGGGAACCTCTTTCATTAACATCGGTATCATAACCCTTAGGAAGCTTCATAATAAAGTCATGGGCATTTACTGCCTTAGCAGCAGCTATTACCTCCTCATCGGTAGCATCAAGCTTACCGTAACGGATGTTTTCCTTAATAGTAGTGGAAAATAGGAAGGTATCTTGAAGCATTATTCCCATTTGACTTCTTAAGGACTCTAATTCTACATCCTTAACATTAATGCCGTCGATTAATACTTCGCCGGAGCTTGTATCGTAGAATCTGCTTATAAGATTTACAATGGTGGTTTTTCCAGCTCCAGTGGCCCCTACTAGAGCAACGGTTTCGCCTGCTGGAATTTCAAAGCTCACGTTATCTAGTACAGTAACATCATCCTCATAGCAGAAGCTTACATTTTTAAATTCAACCTTACCCTTGATCTTAGGCATTTTAGTAGCGCCAATAGAATCTTTAATATCAGGCTGAATGTCCATAATGTCAAAAATTCTATCTGCCGCTGCAAAGTTAGTTATTAAGGTATTATAAAAGCTACTGATATTTAAAATAGGTCTCCAGAACATTCCAATATAGGAGGAGAAGGCAATTACAGTACCTACTGTAACACCCAGTCCTATAAGCTTCACGCTATACCAGTAAACTATTATAGAACCAATTCCCCAGGAGATTTCAACTAAAGGCCAAAATAGGTCATTTAGTTTTACAGCATTTATAAAGGCGTCCATCATTTCCTTAACAAGCTGAGCAAAAGTTTTAGAGGAATCCTTCTCTGTGGCATAGCCTTGAACAATTCTAATGCCTGAAAATTGCTCATGGGTATAAGCATTCATGTTGGAACGCTTCTTTCTGAATTGCTGCCATCTCTTTCTGCTAATGGTTTCGATAAGAAACATGGATATTGCTAAGAAGGGCAGTATAGCTATAGCCAAAAGAGCTAGCTTATAATTCATGCTAAACATAACTATGGCTACACAGATTAAGCTTAATAGCTCTGGTATAAAGTTGGTTATGCTATTGTTAAATAACTCTTGTAAGGCATTAACATCACCTATTACTCTAGCTAAAACCTTACCTACAGGTCTGTTATCAAAGAAGGAAAAGGATAGCTTTTGAATATGGCTATAGAGCTCATGACGAATATTTACCATTATGTTGTTGGTAACAGAGGCCATGATTTTAATTCTCTTTCTTGAGGCTAAAAGGGCCAAATAGTTTAAGACTAATGTCACCAATCCTATAACAAGGAGACCGCGTAAATCATTGCTTGCAATGTTTTTGTCAATGGCTATTTTTAAGAGATAAGGATTCAAAATCCCTACTAGCATAACGAAAATCATGAGAGATACTACTAGGAAAACCTTACCCTTGTATGGTTTTAAGTACTTAAGGAGCCTCTTTGTTATCTCAACCTTAGAGTGCTTTTGAATATCTTCATCTTGTCTTACTGAATTTCTAGCCATTATACCACCTCGCTTTCTACGTCTTCAAAGTCCTTAAATTGATCGCAGTAGATATCATAATATCTTCCTTTAAGGGCTAGTAGTTCATTATGGGTACCTTTTTCAACGATTCTTCCGTTTTCAAGGTAGATTATCAAATCTGCATTTTTTACCGCAGATATCCTGTGGGCAATAATAAAGGTAGTGGCCTTTTTGTCGAGTGAGTTTAAGTTTTTTAGAAGCTCATACTCAGTTTCCATGTCTAGGGCAGAGGTGGCATCGTCCAAAATCATTATGCTACCATTTCTCACTAGTGCTCTAGCTATTGCTAGTCTTTGCTTTTGACCTCCAGACAGTCCTATACCTCTTTCACCTATGATGGTATCAAAGCCTTGCTCTAAATCATCAATAAATTCCATTGCACAAGCCATTTGGCAGGCTTGTTTTACTTGTTCCATGGATGCATCTTTATTTCCTATTCTTATGTTTTCTAGTATAGTGTCTGAGAATAGGAAGGTATCCTGAGGTACTATGGACATATTTTTTCTTAAGGTCTTTAAATCTAGTTCTTTTACATTTACTCCATCGATGATGACAGAGCCTTTAGTGGGATCATAATATCTACCTATAAGGTTTATTAGAGAAGTCTTTCCTGAACCAGTTGTGCCCATTATGGCTACTGTGCTACCAGCCTTTATGTCTAAGTTAATGTCTTTTAGCACCTCCTGATCATTGTAGGAGAAGGTAACATTGTCAAAGACTATATGACCTTTTATTTCTGAAGGTACCACAGGATTTTCTATATTCTTTATATCTGACTTTGTATCTAATATGGCAAATATTTTTTTGGCTGAAGCGCTGTTTTGTGCCAGCAGATTTGTAAGCCAGCCTAGATGTCTCATAGGCCATATTAGCATGGACATATATCCCTGAAAGGCTACCAAAGTAGCAATATCTAAACCTGATGGATCCTTACGGATAATTAGTATTCCTCCTAGCACAATCATAATAACCTGAGCTAGGTTTGTTAAAAACTCTGTTTGAGGCAGATACTTAGCAACGATACCTGCTTGTTCCATGTTAAGCTTATAATTTTCCTTATTCATTCTTAAAAACTTAAGTATTTCGTGCTTTTCTCTAGCAAAAGCCTTAACTAATCTAACACCTGCTATGTTTTCCTGGGCAGTGGTGTTTAGCTCTGCACCTTGATCGCTAATTTTTTCGTAGGTTTTTCCTACCTTCTTTTCAAAAACTATGGCTATATAAGCTATTGGGAATATAATTATTAAGCAGGCTAAAGCTAGTTTCCAATTCAAATAAAATAGTATGGAAGTAGCTAATATAAAATAAATTATATTTTCTACAAATAGTCTTAAACCAAAGGAAATAGTTTTCCATATATTCTCTACATCCTCATTGATTCTAGACATCAATTCTCCTGTGTTCATACTGTCGAAGTAACTGAAGGGGAGACTTTGAATATGGTCAAAGAGCTCCTGCTTTATATCTTTATTTACCTCGGCAGATAAAATATCAAATAGATATTCTTTTACATATCCTAATATGGTTCTTGATACTGTAACTACAAGAAGACCTATTAAGGCTCCTAAGAGCAGGTGGCTTTTTCCTTCTTGTATAACATCGCCAATGATAACTTTAGCAAAATATGGGTTAAACATATCAGCTATAATACCTATAAGCATGGCGATACTAGGTACAATGAGCAATACTTTATGCTTTAGTACGTAGTTAAAAATTCTTTTCATAGATAATTCTCCCCCTTAAGTTAATTTTGTCGAACTCAAAATATCTATCTATAGAGTTCTACTGACTAAAAAAAGCCATGGTACCCCATGGCCTATAAAATGCTAACAAAAAGCTAAAGAGTAAAAAAGGCCATGGGCATTAGCCCATGACCATAATTAGTCAATTATAGTGCATACCTAAATTAAAGCATGGCTTATTCATCAAGGCATGCTCTCCAGAGATAGGGCTAATGTCTTTTTTCCGTATGTAAAATTGTAAAAGCTAAAATTAGATGCGTTAGTATTATTAAAATTATGATTGAAATTATATACAAACATTGATCCTACCTCCTTTTCAAAATTAATGTTACTCTTTTTAGAATACTGCTTGCTTTTTTCAATGTCAATAGTTTTTTTAACTATTTTTAGAAAAATTCCTTTTTATATGATAAAAAGGTAGCTGCACAACCTATGTATAGTTTGTGGTTGTGCAATTCCACCTCTTAATCTCTTAGGAAGGCTTCTCCAACTTTTACTATATCGCCGGCGCCTACTGTTAGCACCAGATCTCCTTCTTCTGTATTATTTCTTAAGTAATCCTTTATATCTTCAAAACTGTGTAGGTTTATGCATTTTAAGCCTTTGGCTCTAATTTTGTCCCCTAAAGTATTAGAGCTTACTATCCCTGTATCCTTTTCACGAGCAGCATATATATCAGCAAGAATGATTTCATCAGCATCATAAAAGCTTTCAGAAAATTCATCTAGCAAAGATATGGTCCTGGTATAGGTATGGGGCTGGAATACACAAAATATCCTTTTATGAGGGATACTTTTTGCTGTGCTTAGGGTAGCTTTAATTTCTGTAGGATGATGAGCGTAATCATCAACTACAGTAACACCATTTCTTGTACCCTTTACCTCAAACCTCTTGTGGGTTCCTTTAAAGGAGCTCAGGCCCTTTAATATATGTTCATGTTTAACCTGTAGAGCTAATGCAGCTGCGATACAGGACAAGGAGTTTAAAACATTATGTTTTCCAGGCACGCTTAGAGTTGCTCTAAAGAGGAAAGATCCCCTATAAATAACATCAAAGGAAGCACAGGCCTTATTATCAAATTCTATATTATGAGCCTGCAGGGTTCCCTTATTAAAACCGTAGGAAATTACATTGCATGACTTGGTTTTATTCATGATATCATTAACATTTTCATCTTCTGCATTGCCTATAAGGAAACCATCTTCCGGTATTAAGGCTACAAACTTTTCAAAGGTCTCTTTTATATGGTTAAGATCCTTGTAGTAGTCTAAATGATCTGCGTCTATATTTAAAATTATACCTATATAAGGATAAAATTTTAAAAAAGAAGCCTTATATTCGCAAGCTTCTGCTACAAAGTAGTCGCTATTACCAGTGCGGACATTCCCTCCAATTAGGTCAAGCTCCCCACCTACTAAGATAGTAGGATCTACATCTGCATCAATTAAAATATGAGAAATCATTGACGTAGTAGTAGTTTTACCATGGGTTCCAGATACAGTTACATTGTACTTATGACCTTTCATAATAAGGCCTAAGAATTCCGCTCTATCCATCATAGGTAAATTTAGTTCCTTAGCTTTTATAAACTCTGGATTATCGGGAGAAATTGCAGCAGTGTATACTACTATATCTGCAGAAAGCACATTTTCTGCAGTATGGCCTATATAAATTTCTGCTCCTCTTTCCTTTAGTTTCTCAGTTATATTAGAAGCTTTCATATCTGAACCGGATACTTTATAACCGTTTTCAAGCAAAATCTCTGATAGAGCACTCATGCTTATGCCACCAATACCAATGAAATGAACTTTTTTATTGTAATCTTTATTTAAATCGAAAGCCAAAATATCACTCCTTAGATAATTATATACATTTAAAAATAGATTCTTTATTAATTATATACATTTTTATGAAAAAAAACACTAGGTTAACAGGAATCTTTTAAAAGAGCAAGGCTAGGCTTAATAAAAAGCAAATAAAAAACTACATATCTATTATAAAGTTCGGTTTGTTACAGTGCAAATTCCTATATTATTGTTGATATTATTCGGA
>DGDR01000179.1 GCA_002385545.1 Clostridium sp. UBA3947 | reverse complement strand
ATTTAAATTATAAAAGAAATCTTCATCGCATTGATTAATTACTACAGCATCTGAATCTATGTTCATCCTCTTCAACAGACTGTAGTCTTTCTGGTGCATAGTGGATATTAATACTTGCAAATTCAAGTTCATCAGTCCCTGTTAAACAAATCTCTGGTATAAACTTTATGCATGACATCTTTTATTTCATCGCTGATCCTGTTAGCTACTATAACATCGGATATTTGCTTAAATTCATCCAAATCCTGAATGACCCTGGAATTAAAAAATTTTTCCTCATTAAGAGCAGGTTCATATACAACCACTTCAATGCCCTTGGCCTTAATACGCTTCATTACTCCCTGCACCGCTGAATGCCGGAAATTATCTGAATCTGTCTTCATAGTAAGCCTATATATACCTACAACGTTAGGCTTTCTCTTTAATATCATATCTGCAATGTGGTCTTTACGGGTTCTATTAGCTTCAACAATAGCTGAAATTATATTCTGTGGAACATCAGAATAGTTGGCAAGAAGCTGCTTTGTATCCTTCGGCAAACAATATCCCCCATAACCAAAAGAAGGGTTATTATAATGTGTTCCTATCCGTGGATCCAAACCCACACCTTTAATAATCTGCTCTGTATCCAAGCCCCTTATTTCGGCAAATGAATCCAACTCATTAAAAAAAGCGATTCTCAGTGCAAGATACGTATTAGCAAATAGTTTGATGGCCTCTGCTTCTGTAGGATTAGTAAAAAGTATAGGAATTTCCTCTTTTATAGCACCTTCTTGGAGCAGTTCAGCGAATACCTTTGCTCTTTCCGATTGCTCTCCTACAATAATCCTTGATGGATATAGATTATCATAAAGTGCCCTGCCCTCTCTTAAAAACTCCGGAGAGAAGATTATATTCTGTGTGTTGAACATTTCTTTTACCTTTTCTGTATAACCAACAGGTATGGTTGATTTAATCACCATTACAGCATCAGGATTTACTGACAGAACTTCACTGATCACAGCTTCAACTGTTTTCGTATTAAAATAGTTTTTTTCCGGATCATAATCAGTTGGAGTAGCTATTATTATATATTCTGCATCTTTATAAGCAAGATGCCTATCTGTAGTTGCTATTAAATTTAGATTCCTGGTTGCTAAATATTCCTCAGCCTCAGGGTCCACTATAGGAGATTTCCTATTATTGATTAAATCAACTTTTTCCTGATTAATATCCAACGCAATTACCTTATTATGCTGTGCAAGAAGTATAGCATTCGACAACCCAACATACCCAATACCCACTACCGTTATTTTCATTTGTAAACCTCCTCTACTTTACCTTGTGCTTTCTGCCTTCTCCCAGAATGGCTTGGCCCTTCCTGTTATTTGGTTAAACGTTCCAATTAACTGCGCAATTAATGTCATAGAATAGTAAAATGGAAAATAGAAGAGTTTATTTTTTAAGTTAAATATTTTTTTAATAATAGCCAATGTAAAAAATAGAGATTGACCAAGAAAAGATACTATATAGAAAAAATGTTCCCGTAACAAAAACAGATTTACAACTAGCAATGTACTATGAAACAAAAACAATAATCTTCTACATGCCCTATGGCTAAAATAAAAATAGCTGAACCAGCCATACCTAAATGGATTATACTTTCTTATATCAGTGTAAATAGATTTTAGGCCGCCACGAAACATTCTTACTTTTCTCTTAAATTCGTCTCTAGAAGTTGTTCCAGCTTTCTCAAAAGCAAGTGCTTTTTCATTGAAAATTGCTCTTTTATTATTTAGCGCTGCATGCAAAGGCATCGCTCCATCATGACATTTTATTGGATCAAAATCCACATATTCTGATTTTCTTATTGCATATAGTGCACCATTGCCCGATGTTATTGTCTTTATATCAGACTCGGCTTTCCTCATATACAAATCATAATTCCAATAATAATTTTCTGCATAACTAGTTATTGAATCAAAACTATTTACATAAACAAGCTTGCCCGTCACATAAATAATATCATCACGAGTAAAAGAAGACACCAAATGAATTAATGCTTCCTTATCTAAGATTGCATTAGCATCAGTAAAAACTAATATCTCCCCTCTTGCAAGCTTTGCTGCTTCATTTTGTGCATTAGTTTTTCCTTTTCTCTCTTTGACTACATATAATTTTATATTGAAACCTTTATTCTCATCTATAAACCTACTAGCAATCTCGTTAGTTCTATCTGTACTATTATCCGATGAAATAATTATCTCGAATAATTCTTTAGGATAATCAAGCGCTATTAGGTTGTTGAGTTTTTGCTCAATAACGGTTTCTTCATTATGAACTGGAACTATTATTGAAACATAAGGTCTTAAGCTCATATCTCTTTGTCGTTTTTCTTTTTTTGTAAACTTGTGTATTACACTAAGTGATATTGGATATCCGATTAATGTATGAAATATTAATAAGAACATCAACCAGAATAATATTTTTAAAAGTAACATCGTACTATTTTCTCCTTACTTTTATGAACTGTAACTAGATGTTATTAATAAATATATGCTATCTATATTTATCAACTATAAATGTGTTATAATAAGTCAAGTCCAAATTAGT
>DGDR01000158.1:4230-25566 GCA_002385545.1 Clostridium sp. UBA3947 | reverse complement strand
CTCCGCTTGAAGAGAGCCGTTCAAAAATTACTTGTTTTCGTAAATCCCTAAGGCCAACGCCCTTTCGGGGCATTTATTTTTATACTTTTTCAATTGCAAGGAAAAGTTCTTTTTAGCCTTTATTTGAAAGTTATAGGGTAAACTCTACCCTATCTAGCCTTGCAAGGATTTTTACGTCCTTAGCATAGGCAGTTTCTGTTCTAACACTACCTCTATTGCTTATAAGCAAAAGCTTGCTATTTTCTAGCTTCTTAATTTGTCTTATTACTCTTTCTCCCTGATATTCAATTAAGCAAAAGGCGTTATTCTCTGGCTCACTGCTGTAATGAGCAAAGGCTATATCTCCTTTAGCTATTCTGAAACCAATCATATCATCATCCATTACTTGTATGTATAGTACCTTGTCTTGAGCATATCCCTCAATTTTATTGTTCTGTATAGCCATAAGCTTAGTTCCTATAACATTGCTTAAATTATAATCATATACAGGAACAGACTTTAAAACTGAGGCAAAGGCTCCACTCCAAGCGTCATTAATTTCCACAGCCTTTTTAGGGGTAGTACCTATTTTCTTTATAGGCGCTCTTTCTGGAGTGTTATTATATACATCCTCCATGCTTTCTACTTCCACTGACATAGAGATGTCATTTATGTCCTTATTAAATATTTTTGAAAGCCTATTAATCATATTTTCATTAAGTATCTTACGACCTAGCTCCACATCATTAATAAAGCTTTCTGCTACTCCTAGCTTTTTAGCTAGAGCCTTTTGGCTCATACCAGCTTCAAGTCTTAAGCTTTTAACCTTTTCTGCTACTCTACTCACCCATCGTCCCTCATTTCTGTCTCTTTCTAAAAAATTCTCTTTCTTCTATAAGATGCTCAAGTAAATCTGCAAAGGTCCATTCTATAGAGGTTGGGGTAACCACTGCAAAAATAGGCTTAGCTTCCAAGCTTCCTCTTATAGCTCTTATAGAATTCTCCAACTCATTATCACTAAGATTATTGAACAAAATTACCTTTTCCTTAGGTAAGGTCTTACTAACCACTTCAAAATGTGGTCCTTCAATTAAATTTCTTAGAGTCATAGAAGTCATTGTATCGGTAATTTCTATAATTTTGCCTAGGTTCTCTTGATCCTTAACCCTTTCCAATACTTCTTTTTCTTCTTGATTAAAGCCATAAATCAATAGGCACTTATTGTTGTCCAACCCTTTCACCACCTTTGCTTTTAAAGCCTTTCTGGCTCTCCAATTTCCTCACCGAAGGTATCTACAGTGATGCTTTCTATAACTTGATCCTCATAGGGTTTATCCCATCTATCTCTTGGTACGGATACAATGCGGTCTGCAACCTCCATGCCCTCTGTAACCTTACCAAAGGCAGCGTACTGACCATCTAAATGTGGTGCATCTGCTACCATTATAAAAAACTGGCTGCCAGCAGAGTTAGGATTCATAGCTCTAGCCATGGATAAAACTCCTCTAGTATGCTTTAAATCATTGCTAAACCCATTTGCTGTAAATTCACCCTTTATACTGTAACCTGGGCCTCCTGTACCATTACCCTCTGGGTCTCCCCCTTGAATCATAAAGCCTGGTATAACTCTATGAAATATTAAACCATCATAAAAGCCTTTTTGGCAGAGACTAACGAAATTCTTGACAGTATTTGGCGCCTTATCCTTGTATAATTCCGCCTTAATTAAGCCTCCATCCTTCATCTTTATTGTTACTACTGGATTCATAATAAGTTCTCCTTTCAGCATGTTTAAAAATGCAATAGATTTGATATGTTAAAGCCACCAGCAAAAATTATAACTAAGGAATATATCATATGCTGAAGGCTCCATATGGTAATATCTCCACTTTTTTCGTAAACTAATACTGGTAATCCAAAAATTATTGCTTGTATAATTGCGTTACCCGGAAAATCTACAGGCAAAAATCTACAATAATTGCTCCAAAACATGGTGTAAATTATAAGAATATTAGCAATAACCGCTGCATATCCAAAGAGCTTGATTCTACAACCGGCCAAATCATAAATATTGGCCCAAATAAGAGGCTCCATCAATCCATTAATCAATACAAAGATAATAGCACTCAATAGATACTCAATAGCATTATTTTGCCCTGGTGAATAGTAAACTACATAAACCCCTATACCCATGGCTGTAGTTATAATTATAGCTAACAGTTGCTTTTTTATTAAATTAAAGCGAATATTAAAAATTGGAATCTTTGTACCTATAATTCCTCTTAACACTATGCCACAAAAATACCAATATGCAATTATAGCCACTATTGTCACTGGTCCATTGTTTACCATAGTGGTAACTGCTGCAGGAAGTGCAATTCCTATGGTCCAGCCTAAAAATTGCTTTAGCCTAACATTTTGCTTAATTGCATTAATTTTTGTACTCCCAGACATAAGCTTCATCTCCAATATATTTCCATAATCTTAAAAACATTATATATCATTTTTCAATCTATTGGAATATTTACTGGAGCTGTTTAAGCAAAAGAAATTCAGTCCACAGACTGAATTTCTAGCATAATCATAATATTTTACCCTTATATGTCCAGCAAATTCTTTTTGTAGGCTGAATATATCTCCCTTAGAACCTTCATCTTCTCATCCATTTCAAGCTGTAGCTGTGAAACCTTATCATAATCCCCTGCTGCAGAAGCTTCCTTTATTCTTGTAAATAAACTCTTTGTTGTATAAGTATCCTTCATAAGGTATTTTCTCAGCTCATTTATAGTCATCCAATTAGATACATCCAAATCCAAGGCATTTTCTGGACAATGAAGTCTCTTAAAGCTTCTTATTTCATCCATATAATGATTAATTATTCTATTGTTTATTTCTGTAATCCATCTTTTTTCAACACCTAATCTATAGCTGTTAATTATTTTGTCATTGAGAACATCTCCCTGCTTTAACACCTCTAGCTTCTCAGGATACTTTGCAAAGGCAGATAAGTTCTCATAAATAGTTGCTGGAGCCTTGCCAAAGTACGCTACTCTCTCCGCTTCTGTATAGTATTCAAACACATCTTCCTCAGATCTATATGCCCTATCCTTTTCTAGATAATCAGCATCTTCTCCTGGCTTCTTTGAAAGTTCCTTGAGAAGATCATCCTCTGTTTTATTGTTCATAAGGGCATATTTTATTCCATCTATCATAGATAAGTATATAGCCGCCACACATAAGTAGGTATTAGTATGAGGATTAGGAGATCTTAATTCAAATCTAGTTGAATAAGGATTAGCTAAATCCCTAATAAGTCCTAGTAATACCGTTCTGTTTCTTGAAGGTTCCTCTATGGTGTGTCCTAATGAGGTTACTATGCAAACTGGTGCTTCAAAGCCTGGCTTTAATCTTTTTAAGGAATCATTTGTAGCAGACACAAAAGGGTTAATAACTTCATAATTCTTTAATACTCCCATGGCTGCTGCATAGCCGAAGACACTTAAATAATGGTTCTTTGTAGCAGTAAATAGATTTATCATCTTTCCATTTTTCAACTTTAGTGCTATACCTACATGGGTATGCTTACCGCTTCCAGCCACACCATCGATAGGCTTTGCCATAAAGGTAACATCTAGACCATTTGCTCTAAATACTTCTTTTATTAGGATTCTAACCTGTAAATCGTTGTCTGCAGCCTGAACAGCATCAGAGTACTTCCAATCAATCTCTAGCTGCTCCATAATATGAGTTAAGCTTCCAGTTTCAGTGAGACTAGACTTAACTCCACCTACTTCCTTATGACCCATTTCTGGTTCTAGCCCGTATCTTTCCATAAGGTCCAAGCACTGCTCCAAGGCTGTTCTAACACTACCTTTGGTTCGCTTCCAATACTGCTCCTGAAGCATTTGTGAAGTAGAAAGAGCTTCTAGCTCTGCCTCGTCATTTGGTGTCTTAACCCAAAATTCAAGCTCCGTAGCTGAAGTAGCCACTACCTTTTCAATATCATCTACCGTTATTCCATAATCCTTAAGAGCTTCTGGATGTTCTTTTAGCATTTCAAATAAGCTTTTTTCAAAATATTCTATAGAACTCTTTAAAATATGCCTTGAATCTACAGCCTTTCCTTCATGGATAAGGAAGCAAGGTATTCTAAGAGTTCCCACCGGTCTTCCTGTATCTTCATCTATATTTTCAAAATTGTAACTTACAAACCAGTCTGCATCTGGATCTGCTACCATATCTAATTTTGCATTGTTAATTGTAGCTATACCTGGCAGCACCACAGAGGAACCATCTGTTTGAATAGCACCTTCAAAAAAAGTATTAATATCCTTTAAAAACAGCTTAACTGGAATTCTTTCATCGGTATCGTTTCCGGACAAATCAATACCCACAAGAGAAACAAACTTTATTTCCTTATGCTTTTCCAAAAGACTGGTTATTTCTTCCACGGAATGTTTATCTTTTGGAATTTTAAAAAGTAAATCTTTTAACATCCTAATACCCCCGTACATTAAAAAGTATTTTAACTTCATGTTACCTACAATTTATATACAGAATAACAGAAATAAATCTCCATTTCAAAGCTTTATTTCCCATCTTTTCTATTTTATTGCTTTATCATTTGTAATCGTTCTGTTTTATTAATTTGTAGATTTTACCCTAAAATTATAAGGATTTTATTAACAAATCGATAAAACCTATCCTGCCCACAATAAATTTATTTTTATTAGCTTTTATGCTAAAATATAAATATCTTAAATATACATAGTTCACGGGTGATAATATGAGTAATTTGACCAATGCAAGCAAAGATTCCCCCATTGGCTTTTTTGATTCAGGCGTTGGGGGCTTAAGTGTTTTAAAGGAGGCAATAAAATTATTGCCAAGAGAAAGCTTTATATACTTTGGAGATTCTAAAAACGCTCCTTATGGTACCAAAACAGTAGAAGAAATAAAAAGACTATCCTATGCCGCTACGGATTTTTTATTAAGCAAGGGTGTTAAGGCTATAGTAATAGCCTGTAATACTGCTACTAGTGCCGCTGCTGCTGATTTACGCAGTACCTACCCCCATATACCAATTATAGGGATAGAGCCTGCTATAAAACCTGCTGTTCAATTAAATAGAAAAGGTAAAATTTTAATTATGGCTACACCATTAACCATAGCTGAGAAGAAATTTAATAATTTACTAAAATCCTTCGAAAACACCTCAGAAATTATTCCTATACCTTGTGCAGGCTTAGCAGAATTAATTGAAAGCGGCAATATAGATAGTCTTGAGATAAGACACTTTCTAGAAGATAAGCTAGGCCCTTACATGAACTTTAATATTTCTACCATTGTTCTAGGATGCACCCATTATCCCTTTATTAAAACCCAGTTATCTTCTTTAGTAGGCGATGATATTCCTATTATAGACGGAAGTTTTGGAACTGCAAAGCAGCTTAGACGACTATTAATTCAAAACGATCTTATGAACGAGGGTATAGAAGTGGGCAAAGTGGAAATATTTAACTCCCTAGACAATGCTGATATAATTGATTTAAGTTATAGATTGTTAAAACAATAACATTTCAAAAAAATTTTTTTAATTTTTTTGCTCAAAATGATAAGCTTTTCATAGGTAGTTGCAGGAAATTCATAATTCTGTTACAAACCTGTAATTCTTCATAGACCTTAGTATTATTGGGTTAAGTAAAGTTAAATTCTCCTGTTTTAATTGTTCGTGCTCATCTGTACTAATACAGATGAGCCTGTTTTATTTTTTTAAAAACACTCGTTAAATAGTTGACAATCTCTTAAACTGCTGATATATTATATTTAAGACATCAATTTCAAGGTTCTAATAAGTTACAAAAAAACGAACAAGCTGTTGAAATTGGTTCTTCCCTACGATCTTGCGGATATCCATTGTTCAACTTAACTTATAGTTGATAATGGATATCTATTTGTCAAATAAAGTTGTTAGAAAATTTCATTAATTATAAAGGAGAGCGAATGGAATGGAAGCAATAAAAGTTACTGATGTTATTGAAAGAAATCTTAATATGGAAGATGCAATAATACTAAGAGATATTATCGAAAACTCTATAGAAGATAAGGTTATCCTTGATTTTTCAGGAATTCTCAGAGTGCCAACAACCTTCTTATGCTGCCTATTAACAGATTTAATCAACAAATATGGTAGAGATTATATTGCTTCACACATACAAGTAAAAAACCTAAATAACATTTCTGATTACAATAGAGTGTTATTAGGAACTGCCTTCTTAGACGGCACATCAAAAAATACTGCATTCAATTAAGCTTAAGGGACTTCTCTACAGAGGTCCCATTTATTTTCTTGTGTTGATTTTTTCCTCTTCATTGTAGATAATAATATTAGGAGGATTAGTATTCTGGAATGTAAATATAGTAATCTTGGAGGTTTTATGTATGAAATACTCTCTGGAAAGCATTGAAGCATTATTAGCTCCCTTAAAAGATATGAGAGAGATAGATTTAGCAGATATCCCCTGCTTGGACTTATATATGGATCAAGTTACTACTCTTTTTGATGATAGATTATCTCCTCAAAAAAGAAACGAGGAGGATGTAGTTTTAACAAAAACCATGATTAATAACTACGCTAAGGCAAAAATCCTTCCTCCTATAAAAAATAAAAAATATAATAAGCAGCAAATTATTCTCCTAATATTAATCTACAACTTAAAGCAGATTTTGTCCTTAGAAGATATAAAATCTATTTTTGATCCCATTTTAAATAAACTTTCAGAAAACCCTACTGAAACTGAATTTCTTGATGAGATATACAAGAAGTTTCTTTCAGAAAAAAAGGCATTAAGCGGTGTAATAGTGGATGATTTTATTAATAAGCTAAAAGACTCCTCCATTAACACCTCCGATTCTGAAGATAATGTTCTAGATTTACTTATGAAGGTATTTGTATTAGTAAGCTGTGCTAGCATTCAAAAAAGAATGGCAGAAAAAATCATAGATACATATTTTAAGAAGCAAGAAAAGCCATAGAAAGTCTCTATGGTTTTTTTCGACATTTATATACAAACTTTTTTCAAATAACTGGCGTAGGACTCTAGGTCGTAGTATAATATAAATACAGTAAATTTACGAGGTGTAGATTAATGAGACTAGTTCCCATAGAATGCGTTAAAGAAGGTTCCTTGCTGGCAAAACCCCTTTATGACGATGAAGGTCGAATATTGTTAAAAGAAGGAATCAGGCTAACCAGTACCATTATTAAACGAATTTCCTCCATAAAAATATATTCTGTATATATTATAGATGAATATAGTAACAAGGAAATAGAGGATGTAATAAAGCCAGATCTCAGGCAGAAGGCCATAGCAAAGCTTAAGGAAACCTTTCTTAATATAGAAAAATTCATTCCTTCAGTCAGTAATAATACGCTCCCATCGAAGGCTCAGTTAAATACCTTCTTAAGAGAAAGGCAAGCTATTTTTGATAACATTCTATCAGTAGCAAATAGCTTAATGGAAGAAATACTATCCAAGAAAAACATATTAGTAAACTTGGTTGACATAAAAAGCATGGACAATTACACTTATCAGCATTGTGTAAATGTAGCTATACTGTCCCTAATATTAGGAATTCGCTTAAATCTTAATAAAAACGAATTGCGGGATTTATGTATAGGGGCTTTAATCCACGATATAGGAAAGATCCTTACCCCTAAATCGATCTTATTAAAAGAAGGGGGCCTTACAGATTCAGAATTAGCTATAATGAGAGAGCACACTATAAAGGGATATGAATATGTAAAAAATATACCAGAAATCCCCGCTACTTCTAGAGTAATAACCATTCAACATCATGAAAGATATGACGGTAGCGGCTATCCACATCACAAAAAAGGGAAAAACATACACAAATTTAGTAGAATTGTAGCAATTGCAGATGTATACGATGCCCTAACCTCCGATAGACCATACCGTAGAGCCCTTAGCCCTAGTGAAGCACTAGAATACATAATGGCTGGTGGTTCTAGTCAATTCGATTTTGATATGGTAAAAACCTTTGCTCAAATTATAGTACCTTATCCAGAAGGAACCTTAGTACTTCTAAGCACTGGAGAATTTGCAGTAGTAGAAGAAATTTATCAAAATTATCCTCTTCGTCCTAAGGTTAAGGTTGTTAAAAGCAACATAACAGATAGAATCAATGCTACAGTAAATTTGGTAGAATCCATAGATATAGTTATAAAAGATTATGCGTATAATATAGATTAATTATTATGTAAAACTACTATAACACTTTTAGATATCAGAAGTGAAAGGTCAAAACTTAGATATCTGATATAAATAAAAACCTAGTTTCTGTGTATAACAGAAATTAGGTTTTTTATTATAGTAAATTATAAAATTTTAGAGCTATTGATTGCTCAATATATCTAAATTATGTCCATATGTAAAGTAATATTAATCTTATTAGGATATATATTAAATTTTGCACTCCGCAAAATTACCCTTAATATCTGCCATTCGACATCTAGAAGCACTGTAGGGCTTTTTTATAATGATATTACATCTCCATGATATATTTCATATTTATAGATATCGCTATTTATAAAAGGATTATTGTTTGCAATATAATCCGCCTCTTCCAAATCCTTGGCTCTAAAAATCATTGTGCCTCCATTTTTATTTAAAGTACCAACGCAAAACAAGAACTTATTAAAATTACTTTTATCCACTGATACAGCGTACTCTTTATCCTTTTTAGGAGCCTTATAATTGATTTTTACAAATAAACCATTTTTCTTTGTCATGTTTTCCACCTTCCAACCTTTCCTATTTATAGTCTATCGAACATCTGTTCTGGTGTCAATAGTTTTTTCATTTTTCTAGTAAATTTTCTCTCACTCCTATTAATATTAACTATTCTTCTAATTTATAACCAAAATTGTTATAATGTATAAGTTAATAGTTTTCTTTATTAGGAAGGTGATTACTTGAAAGTTATATGTGCAGGCGATAGCTTGACCTATGGTTACGGAGTAAGTCATAATCAATGTTGGGTAAGTTTACTAAAAGCTGAAAATAGCTATGAAATTATTAATAAAGGTGTTAACGGAGATACGTCCTCTTCCCTCCTTAACCGTTCCCATCAGGATATTATAGCCTTGAAACCTAGCCATGCTATTGTAATGTGTGGAACTAATGATTTTCTAATGGGAGGATCGGCACATAGAACCTTTGACAACCTAAAGTTCTTATATGAAGAAATGGCAAATAACTCTATTAAGACGGTATTTTTGACCCCACCTCCTGTTTATCCTAGCTTGGCAAAGGAGCAATGGAGTAGCTATATCAATTATGCTAATGTAAATATAAAAATCAAGGAATTAGGAGAGCTTATATCATTCTTTAGCAAGGCTAATGCTATTAAAAGCATAAATTTATATGAAATTTTCCAGCGTTTATGCGATGAATATAGCCAATTCTACTCAGATGGTATTCATCTTACTGCTAAGGGCCATCTATTAATTTATAACAGCCTAAAAGCTTTAAACATATTTGATTAAAAAAGAAAAAGTAAATCCCTTAATAGGATTTACTTTTTCTTATTTTTTTGCATTAAAATTTTAGCTATTAGCAACTATTTCATTATACTTTTTTAAAACCGCATCAAATTCCTTACCAGCACCAATTGATTCATATTCTTCAAAGTTTCCATTTACAGTTACCCTGTAGGCATAAGCTAAATCTGAATCCTCAGGTGCTACTATAACATAATGCTTATTATTTATATCTATCCTTTCTAAAATCTCAAGCTTTTCTTGCTTTCCATTATCCATTGTCACCGTTATATACTTCACGGGAAAACCTCCCATCAAATTTATTTATTAAGAGGGAACTATTTGTTCCCTCTCTTGAAAAGATTATAATCTGCTTTCGAAATCCTGAACCATCCTTCTAACCATTTCTCCGCCAACATATCCGTTTTGTCTAGATGTTAATTCACCCTTATCAATTTCATCGTAATTAGAGATACCGAGTTCGCTAGCTATTTCCACCTTAAATCTGTCTAAGCCTGCTCTTGCTGATGGTACTAACACCCTATTGTTTTTGCTTGCCATTCCCGATTCCTCCCTTTACTTTGTTTTTGCAAACCTTTATTTCTGTTTGCACTATTATTTTGCGCATTAATCTGCATAATAATCTATAAAATTTTGTCCAAGCAGACCACAAAGTATCTGGAATGGCTAGCTTTAGCAAATAAATCTCCTATTAAGTGGTTATGTATACCCTATCTAAGGTGTCATGTATTTTTTCAAATAGCAGACCAACACAGGACCATACAGGAAAGTAATCTAGCCTAATAACACCCTGAAAGGCAAATGGACTGCCACTGTAATCCCAAGGACAGGAGCCAATTAAATATTTAAGGAACATGCCGCTAGTATATTCAACCATTAAAATTAAAATACCATAAACACCTCCTCTTAATATAACTGGTAGCTTCCTCAATTTTGTTTGAATTGGCTCAAGAAAAACAGCGAAGCCATAAATGGGGAGCATCCATATATATGTGGTGGCGGATAACTTCAGATCTCCATTTAAGAAAGCTCCAAATCCAGTCCAGATTACCTCCATACATAATCCTACAAATCCGTAAAAAATAAATCTTTTAAACATAAAAATATTATTTGTTTTTTTCAAATATATATACTTTGTAGAAGGTAGAAATTAGAGGTTTGATCTTAAATTTTTCATGCTAGTATTTTTTGATTAGGTGATGGTTATGAGGATAGTTAAAAGTGTGTGGAAAAAATATTCTTTTTTGATACTTTTTTTATTATTAATAATAAGCATCTTTAATCCTATATGGGCTATTGGAGCTTCTCTTTGTATGATCTGCCCTCTAATTATTTCCTTTTTTAAGGGCAGATATTGGTGTGGTAATTTATGTCCTAGAGGCAGCTTTTATGATAATATTCTTGCTAAGGTTAGTAGCCATAAGCCTGTACCACCATTATTAAAATCAAGGCTTTTTAGATATCCTCTTGTAGTTTTTATGCTCTCAATGTTTTATATGGGTATAATAAATAGCAAGGGAAGCTTAGTAAAAATAGGCTTGGTTTTTTATAGGATGATTGCCATCACAACCTTAATAGGAATTATTTTGTCTTTTATTTTCAATGAAAGAAGCTGGTGCAATTTTTGCCCTATGGGCACCTTATCCAATTTAATCTGCCAGTTAAATGATAAACGAAGGTCCTTAAAAATTCGCCATAACTGTCTTTCCTGCAAGGCCTGTGCCAGGATATGTCCTATGGGAATCCAACCCTATAGCTTTAAAGGTAGTAGCCTGGCCCATCCAGATTGCATACAATGCGGTAGATGTTTAAATATCTGCCCTAAGCGCTCTATAACAGAATAAGAAAAGTGCTAAGGCACTATTAGATGTCAGATGTCAGATGTCAGAACTAAGATATAATATATATGATATCTGTAAGCTGATATCATATGGCTAATTCACTATACGCCTTGTTTTTAAGAAACGCTAAGGACAAAAACTATTCTGCTAGTTTATAACAAAGCAAAACGGAGACCCTTAAGGTCTCCATATCTCAATGACAAGTTATTCAAAATCTTTATATAAGAGACTTGGTTGTACTCCTGTGTTTCCTTGATATTTACCGCTCTTATATTCATCATATTCGCCATGAATGTCATGATAGTAAATCTGACATATCTCCACGTTAGGATATATTATTATTGGTTGTACACAGAATATTTCTAAGGTCCAATAGCCCTTAAAACCTACGTCACCAAAGCCTGCAGTAACATGTATAAATAGTCCTAATCTACCAACAGAGGAACGACCCTCTAGCATTGGCACAAAGTTCTTTGTGGCAGTATATTCTACTGTTCTACCAAGATAAAGCTTTCCTGGCTCTAAGCGTAAACCCTCCTCTGGTATAATTACGCTCTTATATTTATTAGGCTTTTTCATATCTAAAACCTCTTCATCATAGACAAGCAGCTCATTATGCAATCTTAAATTGTAGCTATTAGGGTTTAATTGCTTCTCATTATAAGGCTCTATAATTATATCCTTACCAATATTTTTAGCGATTTCTCTTCCTGATAATATCATCTTACATTCACCTCTTAATCTTTTTAGGAATATTTCTATCTAGCTAAAGCAAAAATGTAAAACTATATAGCATAAAACTTATACTAAATTCTAACGCTTCGACATATTTTGATTATAAACTAAGTAAATTATAATTACAATTATCCCTTATCTATGATTATCTTCCTTCATACTATGTAATTTTTCTGGGGATTTTTAATATGATAATTTGAAAGCATATTTTTGCAGGAGGATAATATGAAGGTTGTTGTTATTGGCGGAGGCTGGGCTGGTTGTGCTGCAGCAGTGGCAGCTAAAAAGGCTGGTGCTGATGTAGTCCTTTATGAAAGAACTGATTTACTGCTTGGCCTAGGTAACGTTGGCGGTATAATGAGAAATAACGGCAGATACACTGCGGCGGAGGAACTAATAAGTTTAGGATCCGGTGAGTTGATAAAAATTGCTGATGCTTGTTCAAAACATAAAAATATCAACTTTCCTGGTCATGAACACGCTTGGCTTTGCGATGTAGGAAAAATAGAATCTGAGGTCCGAAAGTTTATTTTATCCTTAGGTATTAAGGTTAATTTCCTTTCCAGAGCAGCTAATGTGAAAAAGGAGCAAAACAAAATTACCGGTATATATCTATCTAATTGGGAGCTAATAGAAGGTGATGTGTTTATAGATTGTACTGGCTCCACTGGAGCTATGGATAATTGCGCTAAGTATGGTAACGGCTGCGTTATGTGCGTTTTAAGATGCCCTACCTTTGGAGGGAGAGTAAGCATCAGTGCTAAGGCTGGAGTAGAAGATATTTATGGTGAGCGTGCTGATGGAACTAGAGGTGCTTTTAGCGGCTCCTGCGAAATTCCAAGGGACTCTTTATCTCCAGAGCTTTTAAAAGAACTAGAGAAAAAAGGCTCTGTAGTACTAAAAATTTCTTCAGAAGACATAAATTTAGGTAAGCTAGACTTAAAGGTTTGCCAGCAATATGCCCTTCCTCAATTTGCTGAAAATCTTGTTTTACTAGATACTGGTCACATTAAGGTTATGACCCCCTTTTATCCTATTGAAAAGCTAAGAAAGCTGCCAGGACTGCATAATGCTAGATATATGGACCCCTATTCTGGCGGCAAGGGCAATTCAGTAAGATATCTAGCAGCTGCTCCACGAGCAGACGACATGAAGGTTGTTGGCATAGACAATCTTTTCTGCGCTGGTGAGAAATCTGGCTTCTTCATTGGACATACGGAAGCTATATGCACTGGAACCTTAGCAGGTTTTAATGCTGTAAAATACCTTCTAGGACAAGAAACCCTTGTTTTGCCTAAAGAAACAGCCATCGGAGATATAATTCAATATGCTAATTACAGGTTAAAGACCCCAGAAGGTAGAAAGGTTAGACTCACCTTCTCTGGTGCTGAATACTTTGAAAGGATGAAGAAGCAGGGCTTGTATAGCACTGATAATGAAGCCATCAAAGAGAGAATAGAAAGGCTTGTCTTAAAGGATATTTTCAACAAAAAACTTATCTAAACAGAAGGGCTTATAATGGTGAAAGCGCTGTTGCATAACTGACAAAGCTGTTGGTAGTGCAGCAGCTTTTTTATTACTTTAAAATCAAGGTAATAGTAAATCTGCTATGGGACAAAAGATCCCTCCAACTGCTCACCTCTAATCTCTAAATTCATCTATATTGCTTTGTTTCAAAAAAGTGTTGATGAATAAACAGAAATTAGGGCAAGCAGTAGTGAGCCTTTTTACATAAAAAAGACTGCTGCACAACTAGCAAACCAGTTATTGTGCAACAGCCCCTCTTTCTAATCCAGTAATTCTTTTATTCCAACCCCATTGATAATAGGTAATACATTTATAACTGGAGTTTCATAAGGATGAACCTTAATAATAGTTTTCATGGCTTCTTTAGCCAACTCTTTTCTGGTAGAAAACTCTACCTTGCACTCCTCAGCCTTGCATAGCTCGCCTACGGTACCATTAAAGGGATCGGCCCCCTCTAAAGGGCGCCAATAGCCTGTAACCTTGCTAACAGACATGCAACTGTCATAATTACCTCCAATGGTGAGGGCTCCAATGTCATTTAAGGCCTCTCGAAGTGCATCTACATATTCCTCCGGTATAAAAACCTCAAACTTAACAAATTGGAAAACCACAACCTACCACCCTTACTGTTCACTTAATTCTAAGAATTTCTCTATGTCTTCCTCAATAGTCTTTAAAGAGCTTCTCCAGAAGTCAACATTACGTACATCTATGCCCATAAGCTTAGTAACATCAGCAATTTTATTTTTACCAGTTACACTTAATAGCTTATCATAGTCCTTTACAAAGTCCTTACCTCTCTTTAGATACTCGGCATAAAGGCCCTTAGCAAAGAGTAAACCAAAAGCATAAGGGAAGTTATAGAAATTAGCGGATGCATAGTAATAATGTGGCTTAGGTATCCACATATATGGATGAAGATATTCTGGATCTAAGCCGTCTCCATAGGCTTCCTTTTGAGCTCTGAGCATTATATCATTTAACTCCTCTGCTGTTAAGGAACCTTCCTTTCTCCTTTCAAAAACCTCACTCTCAAATAAAAATCTGCTGTATATATCTACGATTACCTGACCACAATCGCTTATCTCAGTTTCTAGGATAAAGAAGGCTTCATCCTTAGATGCATTTTTGATAGCTGCCTTCTTAATTATGGTTTCACAGAAGGTTGAAGCAGTTTCTGCTATAGGCATTGGATAGTCGCTGTTTAATATGCTTTCCTTCATTAGGCATTCACCATGATAGCCATGCCCTAGTTCATGGGCCATAGTTACTACATCAGTGAAGCTTCCTCCGTAGTTTAGCATTATTCTACTTTCACCTATGGCATGTATATTTTCACAGAAGGCGCCACCTACCTTTCCTTCTCTTGGCATAACATCTATCCAATTGTTATCTATAGCCTTCTGAGCAAAATTTGCTAGGCTATCACTAAAGGTTCTGAAATTATCAACCACAAACTTCTTTCCTTCTTCATAAGGGAAAGGCATATCTGCATTACCTACTGGAGCAAATAAATCATAGAAAGGAAGACCATTGCTACAGTCCATTAACTCTCCTTTTCTCTTATAGTACTTTCTAAAAGCTGGTAGGCTTTCTTTCATAGCTGTAAGCATAGCATCTAAGGTTTCCTTATCCATTCTAGAATTTATCAAGGTTTCCTCCAAGGGAGATTCATAGCCTCTCATTTCACATACAGTTATAACCTCTCCCTTGATACCATTAAGGCAAGCAGCTACAGTATCCTCTATTTTCTTATAAGCAGCTAATTCTGCTTCATAGGCCTTCTTTCTTAACTCCCTATCTTTTTCATAAGCCATATTTCTTATAATACTTAAGGGAAGTTGCTTCTTTTCTCCATCTAGCTCAATATCAATCTTTAAGGTGGAAGTTACTAGGTCCTTTAGCTTAGACCATGCATTGGATCCGGTATTTCTCATTTTTGCTATAACAGCTTCTTCTGCATTGCTTAATAAATATTTACTCTGTTCAACAAGCTCCATAAGGTGAAATTTGTGTTCAGATAACAAGGGTGAAGACTGTAAAAGATTCTCTATATCAGGAACTCCTCCAATCCATCGCTTAAGCTTAGCCTTATGCTCTGCTGTAGCTGCAAATTTAGTCTGAAGAATTTCCGAACTCTTAAGGGCCTGCTTGTTCTTTGTATCTACGCTTAAGGTTAATTCTGCAAAGTCGTAAAGCTTACTAATGAGCCTTAAGCCTCTGCTTTCAATTTCTATATATTCCTCTAATTTTTTAACTACATCACTATAATTCTCGGTAATAGCATCAACCCAGGTCTTATATTCCTCAATATAGTCATCCAGCGCTGCCATATCCTGCTTAAACTCTTCACTGTCAAAGGAAGGATATAGCTCCTTTAAGCTCCATAAATATTCCATAATACGTCTACCTCCTTTTAATAGGATCCCTATTAATTTGTACTTTTAATAAAATAAATTATACACCAACTTTTTCATATTTCATAAGAATAATTTGCAAGAAAGCAAAAAAACTGCTGTACCAGTCTTGCTAAGCACAACAGTTTACAGTTTGTTAACAGCCCCTGGGGCATTACCCATTCACCACCATCCCTCCATTAACATGAATGGTTTGCCCAGTTATATAGGATGCATCATTAGAAGCCAGGAATACATAAGCAGCTGCCAGCTCCACCGGTTGACCAGCTCTTGCCATAGGAGTATTACTACCAAACTTTGCAGTGTCCTGTTCATTGAAGGAGGCAGGAATTAAGGGTGTCCATATGGGCCCAGGAGCCACTGCATTCACTCGAATATTTCTCGAGGCTAGATTGGTGGAAAGAGACCTAGTGAAAGTGGTTATAGCTCCTTTTGTTGCGGAATAATCTATTAAATCCTGGCTTCCCTTGTAAGCTGTAATGGATGATGTATTTATTATGCAGCTTCCAGGCTTTAAATGAGGCAACACCGCCTTTGTAAGATAAAAGACAGAGAACACATTGGTTTTGAAGGTTCTTTCTAATTGCTCCTTTGTAATATCCTCTAGCCTAGTTTGAACATGCTGCTCTGCTGCATTATTAACCAATATATCAATTTTCCCAAATTCCTTTATAACTCTATTTACTGCCTCTATGCAAAACTGTTCCTCTCCTATATCTCCAGATATGAGCATACATTTTCTTCCCACTTTATCTACTAGAGCCTTGGTTTCCTCTGCATCTTCATGCTCATTTAAGTATATAATAGCTAAATCTGCCCCTTCCTTTGCAAAAGCCAATGCCACCGCTCTTCCTATGCCACTATCTCCACCAGTAATAATGGCAGTCTTACCCTGCAGCTTTCCTGCAGAAAGTCCATACATAGGATCCTCAAAAATAGGTCTAGGATTCATATTCTTTTCAATACCAGGCTGCTTATCCTGTTTTTGGCCTGGAAACGCCTTAGGATAATTAGCTCCAGGAAAGTTATTTTCCATATATAAACCTCCACACAAGTATTTATAGCAAGAAGTTACCTCATAAAAGAAGTAACTTCTGCTCTAAGAATATTCTTTCCCTAACCTTTTTCTTATATGTGCTATTTGTCCTTATAATTCTTTTCATGCTGCAAAAGCCACTGCTTTCTCCAAAGACCCCAAGCATAGCCTGTTAGCTTTCCTTGAGCTCCTACTACCCTATGGCAAGGGATGATAATAGCGATAGGATTCCTGCCATTAGTAGTTCCTACTGCTCTAACAGCCTTTTCATTGCCTATTTTCTCCGCTATATATTTATAGGTTACTATTTCACCATAAGGTATTTGAGCAAGTTCAGACCAGACCTTCCTTTGAAATTCGCTACCTCTCAATAGATACTTAACGTCAAAGCTTTTTTTCTTGCCTGCAAAGTATTCCTCAAATTGATTTATACATTCCATTATTACTTCTGGATAATTATCTTCATTGCTTATACTGTACTCAGAGAAATCTACAGTTAAGATAGACTCCTCATTACCTACAACTCTTAAGTTCCCTATAGGGGACTTGTAATAATAAATATACTCCTTCATTCTACTATAAGGTTATACCCTCCCCCGCTCATACTGTTTTGGCCAAGCTACTTGTACTTGCATCTCTGAAGCAGCCTTTAAGGCCCAATATGGATTTCTTAGCAATTCTCTTCCTAAGAAAATCATATCTGCCTTTCCTTTAGCTAGCACCTCCTCACATTCTGCAGCTGTTGTTAGCAAGCCTCCTGCTATTACAGGTAATCCAGTAATTTCTTTTATTTTTTCTGCAAATTCTACTTGATAGCCAGGAAAGGTCTTAGGCAATACATTCACCACTCCTCCAGAGCTTACATCCACCATATCTATTCCTAGGTCCTTAACCAAGTTCAAAATTGCTCCTAAGTCCTCAGGATGATTACCTCCATCTTTATAATCCTCAGCTGTAACTCTAATTATAAGAGGCTTCTTCCACACTGTTCTCACAGCTTCTAATACCTGCCTTAGAAATCTACTTCTGTTTTCTAAACTGCCGCCATATTCATCCTCCCTTTTATTAGTTAAAGGAGACAAGAATTCATTTATTAGATATCCGTGGGCAGCGTGTATTTCTACCACTTCATAGCCTGCCTTTAAAGCCCTCTCTGCTGCTTTCTTAAAGGACTGGATTACTCTCTCTATATCCTCAAGCTTCATCTCTTCTGGCACCTTGTAAGCATCGCTATAGGCAATAGGACTGGGAGCTATTACTGGTTCATAGAACACCTCTGATTTTCTACCAGCATGGGCAAGCTGTATAGCTGGCACCGCTCCATTGTCCTTTATAACTTTAACAATTCTCTTTAATCCTTCTATATGGTCATCACTCCAAATTCCTAAATCCCCGTCAGAAATTCTACCACAGCTTTCTACTGCTGTAGCCTCCTGTATAATAAGGCCTGTGCCTCCTATGGCCCTAGTAGCATAATGAATCACATGCCAATCCTCAACATATCCTTCCTTGCCAGCACTATACATACACATGGGAGCCATAGCTATTCTATTTTTTATAGTTAAACCATTAAGCTTTAATTCTTCAAACAACTTAGCCATATTATCTATCTCCTTTATATAAAAATTGATATACTAAAATTAATATTTATATTATATCATAGGACTTTTTTTTCTAATGTAATTTTAATCTTTCCCTTATTTTATTTTAATATCAATCCGTTATTATATACATGGAGGGTAAATTTATGTCCAGTGAAAAAATTTTAATAATTGAAGATGAGCAAAAAATTTCAAGATTTATAGAACTAGAATTAAAATATGAAGGTTATGTGGTTGACCAAGCCTTTGATGGTAGAGAAGGTCTAGAAAAGGCTCAAAACAATAATTATGATCTTATAATATTAGATGTTATGCTTCCCTCTCTCAATGGTATGGAGGTGCTAAGACGACTAAGACAAAGCTCAGAGGTGCCGGTGATTATGCTTACTGCTAAGGATGAAATCACTGACAAGGTTATGGGCCTGGATATTGGTGCTGACGATTATATGACTAAGCCCTTTGCCATAGAAGAGCTCTTAGCCAGAATTAGAGTAGCTCTAAAAAGAAAAAGGCCAGTAACCCCTACAGTGAATGAGCATGCAATTATTATAGGAAAACTAAAGCTGGATTTAGATAAGTATTCTCTTAGCTATGATGGTGAAAATATTGAGCTTACAAAAAAAGAATTCGATTTTATTAAATACTTAATGGAAAACAAAAACTCTGTACTTACAAGAGAAAAAATACTGGAGACTGTGTGGGGCTATGACTACTTTGGCGATACTAATGTTGTGGATGTATATATAAGATATTTACGAAGCAAAATTGATGACAAGTACAACATAAAGCTCATTCATACTGTCAGAGGGGTGGGATATGTTTTAAAATATGAATAGACAATCCTCGGAGCAAATGAAAAAACCCCTTAAATCCTTAGTAACTGCCCTTAAAGAGCTATTTAGCATAATTCCTGATATCTTTACCAGCTTTTATAAGGCCATAAATAAAAGGCTTAAGTTTTCCATTACCTTTAAAACCACCACCATACACACCTTCTCACTACTAGGCTCTCTATTTTTTAATACTTTAATAATCACAGCAGGTATTATTACCCTTTTACTTTATCAGAATTATACTACCTTAAGCAGAAATTATAATAGTATTAAGGAAAAAATTATTAGTAAGGATTCAGGCTTAATAGAAGATTATCTTAAAGAATTTAGCACTGATAACCAAATTCAGATAAGTATCTTTAATAACCAAAATAAGCTCTATTTTACTACAGATGCTTTTGAAAATTTTAATAGCCTAAATGACAAATTTAATGAAGTAGAATTTAGCATGGTAAATAGCATCCCCTATTTCCACCTTATTAACGAGGCAGCAATAAATGATGATATTTACTATATTAAAATTAGCAAATCCTTAAATGATTATATTAATATAGTGATTATTGCTGCAGCGGTGGTAGCCTCACTAAACCTACTAGTACTAATCTCTTCTGCAATTAATATATCTAAAACAACAAAAAAGATGCTAAAGCCTATAGATAATATGACCAACACCGCCAAGTCCATATCTGCTAACCATTTAGATAGACGACTTGATGTTATAGAATCACATGATGAATTGAAGGAACTAGCGGAAACCTTCAATGAAATGCTGGATAGGCTACAAAGAGCCTACGAGCAACAAAATCAATTTGTTTCCGACGCTTCTCATGAATTAAGAACTCCTATTGCAGTAATTCAAGGCTACGCAAATATGCTAAACCGCTGGGGTAAGGAAGATAAAGCGGTATTAGAAGAAAGCATAGCTGCTATCAACAGTGAGGCCAATAATATGAAGGAGCTAGTAGAAAAGCTCTTGTTTCTAGCTAGAGCTGATAAGCGTACTCAAAAGCTACAAAAAGGTGAATTTTATCTCAATGAATTAATTGATGAAATAGCTAAGGAAACTAAACTGATAGATAATAAGCATAGCTTTATTTGCGAGAGAAATGATGTGGTGCTGATATATGCTGATAGAGCATTGATTAAGCAAGCCTTAAGAATTTTTATAGATAATAGCATTAAATACACCCCCGAGGGAGGAACTATAAAGCTAAATAGCAGCAGAGATCCAAATGGTTTAGCTATAAGCATTGAGGATACAGGAATAGGTATAGCTAAGGAAGACATCTCAAAGGTCTTTGATAGATTTTACCGTTGTGATAAATCAAGAACAAGAAATACTGGTGGCACAGGCCTTGGCCTTTCCATAGCCAAATGGATTATAGATAACCATAATGGTTCCATAGAGATAGATAGTGTTTTAAATCAAGGCACTAAGGTTACAATACATTTATTATAATAAAAAACTGTTGCACAACTAACAAATCAGTTCTTGTGCAACAGTTTTTTTAATTAAATTACTTTGCTAAATTTCTTTTTCTTTTGAATAGTACGAATCCACCAGCAACCATTGTAAGTGCACCTATAAGGGTTAATACTAGTGTATCTATTGGAGAACCGGTCTGTGGTAATGGCTTGTTTGTATCAGATTTGCCACCATTATTGTTACCTGGATTGTTATTTTGGTCTCCATCCTTAGGTTCCTCTTCATCAGCTGGTTTTTCATCAGTAGGTTCTTCACCTGGCTCTTCATCGTCAGGGTCTTCTGAACCTGGTTCTTCTCC
>DGDR01000158.1:0-4087 GCA_002385545.1 Clostridium sp. UBA3947 | reverse complement strand
CCTGGTTCTTCTCCAGTGCCTGGTTCCTCTTCTTCAGGACTTATTTCATATCCATTCTCAACATCATCTGCAGTGAAAGTAAATGCTGAATTACCATCCATTATTACTGGATTTAAAGGATCTGTAAAGTCACCATCCCAGCTACCTGAAACAGGTAAGAACTTATACTGATAAGTTCCTGGTTCCAACTTTATAGTAAGCTCAAAGATACCGTTACTGTTCTTTTTCATTTCTATACCAGTATTATCCCAACCATTCATAGATCCAACTAAGAACAAGGTATCTCCATCATGGTCAGCAAAGAAAGTTACTGTACCATCGTTATTTATTCTAGGTATACGTTCCTTTACAATATATACTTTCTTAGTTTTTACTTGATCAGGGTTAGACTTTCTTGTAGCCTTAACCAAAACAACTACTGAAGTAGCATCCTCTGGTAGCTTGTTTGTTGTTAGCTTACCAGTGGCATCAATGGTAGCTAAGGTTGAAGGATTTCCTTCTTCATCAGTTACAGCCCATTCAACTTCACTGGCATCCATATCTGTTGTGCCACCATCTATTGTGTTTAATCTTGCTACATATGTAGCAGTATTTTCTTGAACAACAACCTCAGGACCAGCTACGCTATCTAAAACTGGTACAAACTCTCCAGTAATAGCTACAGTATACTCACTGGTATAAGTACTTAAAACATTAGGTGTTTCTGGCTTAGTATCACTGGTTGCTACTTGGTTACCAGTTCTAGGAATTACATCAAATACTCCATGAACTCCGCCATTATTTCCTGTTAAAACTACAATTGCCTTAATCTTGTCTCCATCTTCTAGACCCAATTGGCTTAGTGGTATCTTACCTTCTATACCAACTTCTCTATTAACAGCGAACTGTGAGCCTTTTAAATCACTAGAATTAAAGAGCTCACTCGAAGAGCCATTAGCAGCCTTATTAACAGATACCCAGCTTCCAGTGTCCCCTTTAATTCGCACTAATATATGTATATTAGGCTTCTTAGCTGTGCCTGAAAAAGTATACTGGTATCCCCATGGGTTTCCATCATAACCAGAATCCTCATTATTAATATTTAGGGCTATATCTAACATTTGTCCTTCATCGCCCCAATTAGGCACATTCTTTGTATCTACCCAGAAGTACAAAAATCCACTGTCATTAGTTAGATAAAACTCATCGATGTCAAAGTCATTTGTTCCCTTTTCAGGTGATGTAGCAAGAGGTGTTAAACTTGTCCAATCACTCTTTACTCCATCAACATTAATTCCACTAGATGCCTTTGCCATGATGCTTGGAACTAAAGTAAATAGGAACATGAATGCAACAAGTAGTCCTAATTTACTTTTGATTTTCCTCATAATATCCCTCCAAATCAAATAATTCGATAATTGTTTGCAAAATACTACAAACGATTTCATAGATAATTATACCATCTTGTCAAATATTTGCACAAGATGCTTTTTGAATATTTGGAAAATAAAAAGAAGCTGCTGCACAACCAATAGCCTTATTAGTTATGCAACAACCCCTTTTCTTATTTAATAATTACCTTGCCCTCTACTACGTCCATAGTAATTTCTGAGCCTTCCCTTATCTTTTTCATCAAGTATGCATCGGTAATTTCATCCTCAACATACTTTTCAATAGTCCTTCTAAGAGGTCTTGCTCCATACTTTGGATCATAGCCCTTATCTAAAATAAAGTTCTTTAATGCTTCTGTGAAGTGTACTGTTATTTTTCTTTCCTTAGCTTCTTCTGCCACTTCCTTTAGCATCAATCCAATAATTTCGTACAATTCCTCCCTCTTAAGAGGATTAAATACCACTATGTCGTCTACCCTGTTTAAAAATTCTGGCTTAAATATATCCTTTAAGGCATCCTTAACTCTAGCTTCTATAACAGAGTATCCTTCTTGAGCAAAACCTATACCATAGGACTTGAAGTTTGTGCCAGCATTAGAGGTCATTATTATAATAGTATTTTCAAAATATACAGTTCTGCCCTGATTGTCTGTGAGTCTTCCATCCTCCAAAACCTGTAAGAGCATATTAAACACATCTGGATGGGCCTTTTCGATTTCGTCTAAGAGGATAACTGAATAAGGTCTTCTTCTTACCTTCTCTGTAAGCTGGCCTCCTTCGTCATAGCCTACATATCCAGGAGGTGCTCCAATCAGCTTGGAAACAGTATGCTTCTCCATATATTCTGACATATCTACTCTAATCAAGGCTTCCTCTGTTCCAAAAAGCTCCACAGACAGTGCCCTTGCTAACTCAGTCTTTCCTACTCCTGTAGGTCCTACAAATATGAAAGAGCTAGGCTTCTTCTTTTTTCTAATTCCAAGGCGATTTCTTCGGATGGCTCTAGAAATATTATTTACCGCCTCATTTTGGCCAACAACTCTTCTATGGAGCCTTTCCTCTATATTAATAAGCCTTTCAGCCTCTTCCTCCGTAATCTTTTGAACTGGAATCTTGGTCCAAGCCTCTATAACATAGGCAATATCCTCAACGGTTAATGAAACAAAGACACTTTCCTTTTCTATATCAGCTATCTTTTCTTCTAATCTACACTGCTCTACCTTGTATTGAGCTGCCTTTTCAAAATCATTTTCTAAGGAAGCCTCCTGAATTTTAGCACTAATCTTCTCTAGCTCTTCCTTTAAGGCTCGAAGCTCCACAAGGCCCTTATTCTTTAAGTTAGCTCTAGAGCTTGCTTCATCGATAACGTCTATAGCCTTATCTGGTAAATATCTATCAGTTATATATCTTTTTGATAAATTCACAGCTGCTTCTATAACCTCATCAGATATTCTTACCTTATGGTAGTCCTCATAATAGCCTCTAATGCCCTTTAATATTTCTATAGCTTCTGGTACAGTAGGCTCTTCCACTATAATAGGCTGGAACCTTCTCTCTAAGGCTGAATCCTTTTCTATGTGCTTTCTATACTCTTCAAGGGTAGTAGCACCTATTACCTGTATTTCACCTCTAGCTAAAGCGGGTTTTAGTATATTAGCAGCATTTAAAGCTCCCCCTTGGGCCTCTCCAGCGCCTATAATATTGTGAACCTCATCAATAACTAAAATTATATTTCCAAGCTCCTTAGCCTCGTCAATAATAGCCTTCATTCTTCCTTCAAACTGTCCTCTAAATTGAGTTCCTGCCACTACTGCTGTTAAATCAAGCAAGTACACCTCAACATCAAATAGCTTTTCTGGAACTTGCTTTTCTGCTATTCGTACAGCTAAACCTTCTGCAATGGCAGTTTTACCAACACCAGGTTCACCAATTAAAATAGGGTTGTTTTTTGTTCTTCTATTAAGTATTTGAATTACCCTATCAATTTCCCTATGTCTGCCCACTACTGTATCCACTTTTTTATCTAAGGCCTTCTGGGTTAGATTGGTACCGTACTTATCTAAGTTCTTTTTCTTTCCTTTTGTCTTACGGAACCAATCCTTACCTTCTTTTTCAGAGCCCTTGCTTGAATTTATATCTTTATTGTTATCTAAGGACTTATCTGTAAAAGAATCTTCCATTTTCTTTTCAGTAGGTATTATGGCGCTGAAGGCTTCCATCATGGCATTACTATTCATGATGTCATCCATATCTATATCCTGAAATATATTATTCATCTGCTCACTTAAATTTTCTAACTCCTCGGGAGTTATACCCGCCTGCTGTACTAATTGATCGACCACTGGAAGACCCATCTTTTTGGCACAATCAAGGCAAATCCCCTGAGTTTCGGTTTTACCACCTTCAACCTTAGTGGTGAAAATTACAGCTAGGTTCTTCTTACAAATCGAACATCTCTTCATATAGAATTTCCTCTCTATCCTTATCATAAATTGCTTATAAAATATAAACTTGAATTCGGCAAGTAAATTTAAAAAAAGTTTCTACTTGCCATTTTTGTTTTCTTTATGAATAAATTTACATTTATTATGATATTTTATACCGTTAGGTCTTTTTTTGAGTATACTTAATAAACCCAAATAACATTAGGATTTTTAAGGTAATTTATTGTTTTTATTTTACTATTAAGTATAAACTGCTGTCTCTTATACACATCT
>DGDR01000155.1 GCA_002385545.1 Clostridium sp. UBA3947 | reverse complement strand
GGGGTATTCGTTACACAATAAAAGGCACCCCACAGGGTGCCATAATATTTAAGCTCGAACTTAACTTCGAATTTAGCTTAACATACTTTGGCAACCTGGCAATCTAGGAGAATAACTCCTTTAGACCCATAGCTTTGCGGCCTTACCTTTCGATAAGTGTGCTATTAACGTTGTATGATTCAAAATCCTTATTCAATTGTATATTACTTATTTTTATTGATAATGTTAAATTTAATACTATTATCCTTAACATTAATATACTTTACTAACAATGAAACCTTATTTTCATCATTTAATAAATTCCAGAAATAATTTGCATTTTCTTCAATATCATTCTGCAGCTTTACAATAAAAGGTTCACCTACAAAGGAAGGTATTGGATTACCGTCTTCTTTATATGTATGTATGCAATGACCATAGCCTTTTATAAAGCTGCCATAATAAAAGTAGCTTTTAACTGGTAGCTCTTGATTATTGTAAATAGTTTTAAGTATAGACATACCATACGCAGCCTTATCTTTGCTGCAATCGATAAATCCTGATATTCTGGGTGTGAAATTTGGAGCATCAGGTTCAAACTCTCTTGTGTTCAAAGCATCCTCAAAGGATTTACCTTCTTTTATATAATCATAAATAGTATCAGTTTGGTCACCATTAGTTACAATATGAATATTTTTTATGTCTTTAATAGGATAGTAAATAATCAGACTTGGATCCTCCAATTTAGCAGGATCAAATGCTTTAGTTTTTACAAAGCTACCTTCTAGTTGAAAAATTCTATTACGGCTATTTTGACTTCTTCCCATAATCCAATAAACTTGCACGTAATTTTCTCCATCTGGTGTCATTCCTATTACGATCCCTCTACCAGGATATTGATTTTTTTGTATAGCTTCCGCATTAATTAATGCAATCTCCTCTAAATTCATCTAGACCAACCTTTCATAGAAAACATTAATTTCAACATTACCTACTTAATACCATCAGTTACTCAAAATAAAAATTTTACAAATAAAATTGCTTCCATCCAGTATATTATACACAACATTAATGATTATGCCAATATATTCTATATATTTTATGCTAAAACTTAATTTCCGGCACTTTCATAGATACTCGTACCCTTTTTAAATAAGCCATAGGATATAAACCAAAGAACTAAAGCAATAACTCCTTCTAAGAAAATTGTATTTAAAATACTTCCTCCCACTAAGAAATATTTAGCTGGTATATAAGCTACAAAAGCAAATGGTAAAATATATGATAAAACTACTTGAATAGGCTTAGGATAAATACTTAAAGGATATTTTGCTAAATCCGATATATTATAGGCTGTTTGTAAAAACGGAACGCTATCTTTGAACCAAAAAGCTGTGGAAGCAAAAAATAGCTTTATTGAAGTATATATAAGTGCTCCTAATAAAATTGAGATTATGAACAAAATAATAGTAGATGGCTTCCATACAATTAAACCTTTTGAGACAGAAATTCCTACAAGAATGGAACCAACTATTAACTCTCCTAAGGCATCTGCCTGAAGTCTATCGCAAATTACTTGAAAAAATAAGTTCATAGGTCTTAGCATATATTTATCAAAGTTACCTGTTATTACTAGTTTCCAAGCTAATATCCATAAATTATCCGCAAACAAATGATCAATACCTCTTGGAATCTGTGCAAATCCATAAATAAATAAAAGTTGCTCAAAAGTCCAATCGTTAAGTTTTGGAATTTGCTGAAAGACTAAATATAAAAAAGCTATACCTGAGGCTTGTGTTAGAAAAAAACCAAACAGTCCAATAAAGAAATCCACTTTAGATTGCATTATAGATTTGGTAAATTGCTTAGCATAGACAATATACAATCTAACATATCTTTTAAATTCTTTCATTCTTAACCTCCCAAAACTATCAATCTCTTAGTTACTTTATGCCATATTATGCTGCCTAGTAAATAAAGAATCGCTATCCAAGTTGCTTGCTTTAATAGGGCAAAAATAATTTCTTCTCTGCTGTATTTGCCAATATAAATCATCACCGGTATATAGTTCATCGATGCAAAAGGAAGGTAATCAAATACTTTTTGGAGTACAGCGGGGAAAAAGCTCAGCGGTATAAGAGCTCCAGTAAGAAAATTCAATATACTGCCTTTAATAATATTTGCCCCCCAAAAATAAGTAGTAAAAAAGGATATCATCCCAAAGCAAAAATCAAATAATACAAAAAGGAAAAAGCTCATAAAAATACTAATAATAAAAAGGATAATATTTGATATAGGGGTAAAAGGTACTCCTAAAACCGAATTCTTATAAATTTCTAAACCAACCCAAATAAATATAGATGGAAAAACCAACCTATAAATCAATATTCCAAAAGCCTGTGCAATTAATTTCCATCTATACTCAATAGGCTTTATTAGATTCATAGCTATTGTTCCTTCCATAACATCATTAGCTACGTCCCATGCTACGCCAATAGTACTCATATTTGTTGATATGTAAGACATAAACACGTATACAATTATTTCATTTCTAGTAAATCCACCTAACATATTACTGCTAGAACTACTGTATATAGCCTGTCTCTTATACACATCT
>DGDR01000003.1 GCA_002385545.1 Clostridium sp. UBA3947 | reverse complement strand
TTACAGTACTGTTGATATAAATGAAAAAAGGCAAGTATTATTAGAAATATTTCGGAAAATTTAATAGATTATGATACTAAGTTGATTGATATTAGAATAGGGGGTGCTAAGGTGTCAAAAATGATTTACTTTGACAATGCGGCTACCACATTTCCCAAGCCAGATATCGTTTATGAAAATATGGATATATTTTATAGGACTAATGGGGTTAATGTAGGAAGAGGGCAGTATGATTTAGCAAGTAAGGCAAGTAATCTTGTTCAAAATACTAGAGACTTGATATGCCAACTATTTAATTGTTCCTTTGATCAAAGAGTTGTTTTTACAAGCACAGCAACTGAAGCCATTAATATAGTATTACAAGGAATGAATTGGCAGGGCAATGAAAATGTTTATATTACACACTTTGAACATAATGGAGTGCTAAGATGCCTAAATATGCTGAAAAAGAGATACGATCTAAATATCCATTATATAGATTTGGATCCAAGGAGCCTTGAATATGATTTAGATAAAATTCAAATACAATTTCAGGAGAACAAGCCTAATGTAGTAATTGCAAATCATGCAAGTAATGTTTGTGGCCTAATAACACCAGTAGAAGAAATATCCAGAATGGCTAAAGACTATAATGCTGAAGTAGTGATTGATTGTTGTCAAACGGCCGGCTTATTAGATATTGACCTAAAGCTTATAGAGGCAGACTATCTTATTTTTTCTGGCCATAAGACCTTATATGGGCCCTTTGGCATAGCAGGCTTCATAATTAAGGAAAACTCAAAGTTAAAACCCCTTATATATGGTGGAACAGGGATAGACTCAGGAAACCTAGAACTGCCCTCTACAATCCCTGACAAATTTGAAGTTGGAAGCCAAAATATATATGCAATTTCCGGCCTAAACACTTCAATTAAATGGATACTGGATAATGGGGTTGAAAATATTCAGGAGAAAGAACGTAACTTGACCAAATCTTTAATTGCCGTATTACAAAAATTTGATACAAAAATATATTTATCTAAGAATATTGATAACCATATAGGCGTGATATCCTGTAATTTTAAAGGTATCCCGGCAGATAGGATAGGGGACCTATTAAATCAGCATAATATAGCAGTACGTACAGGATTACATTGTGCACCTGATGCACATAGACTTTTAGGAACATATCCTGCAGGTACTGTGCGCTTTAGCCTAGGTTACTTTAATAATATAAGTGATATTATTGCACTGGAGGAAGTTTTAGAATCATTATTGTTGTATTGACTAGCTGTAGGGTAGGTGAAAAGACCTTGAGTTTTAGAGATATTGAAATAAAAACAGAATACAGATCTTTTAGGGATGATATAGTAAGGGACTTTTATATACCTTTACTTAAGCATTCCTGCAAATACCAAAGGGCAGTTGGATTTTTCTCTTCAACTGCACTGATTGAGATTTCAGAAGGTATTTGTGAACTAGTGAAAAATGGTGGGAGCATTGAGCTTATTGCCTCTCCTAAACTTTCGGAAGAGGATATTGAAGCAATAGAAAAAGGCATTAAGCTTAGGGAAGAAGTGATTGAAGATAGAATAAATACATCAATTTTTGAACCTAAAAATGAATATGAAGAGGAAAGGTTAAATTTATTAGTAAATTTAATAGCTAATAATATTCTAGAAATAAAAATAGCTGTAATAGATAAAGATAATTCAATTGGTATGTTTCATGAAAAATTAGGTTTACTATATGATAATGATGGCAATGTCATTGCATTTTCTGGTTCCATGAATGAAAGTACAATGGCTTTTGCACATAATTATGAATCTATTGATGTTTTTAAATCTTGGGAGTTTGATAAATTAAGAGTAGAGAGTAAGATTAAAGCATTTGAAGCTATCTGGGAAGATGAGGAGCCTAACATTAGGACCCTTGACTTTCCAGAGGCTTCAAGGCAAAAGCTTTTTAAATATAGGAAGAATGATATTATAGATTTAGACCTTGATAAGAAAGCTTTCTGTAAAGAGGATATTCCTGAATCAAGTATTATAATGCCTCCAAAAAAGCTAAAACCTGAGCTGCCATCAAATATCTCTCTAAGGGATTACCAGGTAGAAGCTATTGATGAATGGCAGAAAAGAAATTTTGTTGGTATATTTGATATGGCTACAGGTACTGGTAAAACAATTACAGGATTATCAGCAGTTGTTAGATTGTATGAGAGCCTTAAAAGTGGACTAGCTATATTTATAGTTTGTCCATACCAACATTTAGTTAATCAATGGGTTGAAGATATTGAGAACTTTGGAATGAAGCCTATAATCTGCCACTCTGCATCTACTCAAAGAAACTGGAAATCCAGATTAAGTGATGCTTGTTTGTCATTAGAATTAGGCATTGAGGATCATTTCTGTGCTATTTTTACTAATGCCACATATGCATCCTCATATGTGCAAGATACAATAAAACCCATTTTAAAAAAGTCTCTAATTTTAGTTGATGAAGCACATAATTTTGGGGCAGAAAACTTATCAAAGTTCCTAAATAAAGATATACCTTATCGCCTGGCCCTATCTGCAACTATAGAAAGATATGGAGATGAGGAAGGGACAGAGAAGCTATTTAATTATTTTGGAGATAAGTGTATTGAATATACATTAGAAGAAGCTATCAGAAATGACATGCTAACAAGATACTATTATTATCCAATTCCTGTTTCCTTTCAGGAGGAAGAATTATCAGAATACGTAGAAATTTCCAAAAAGATAGCTAAGACTTTTGCAATAAATAAAAAGAAAAAATTAAGCGAACATACAAAGATGTTGCTAATTAAAAGGGCTAGGATGGTAGCTGCTGCATCAGAAAAAGTTTCTGCTTTATGTAATGAGATGCTGAATCATAAAGATGATGCACATATGTTGGTTTATTGTGGTGCTACAACAATGAGAGATGAAGGCTATATGGAAGGGGTAGCACCTGAGGAAGAAAAAAGACAAATTGACTTAGTTGCAGAAAAACTAGGTAATGAACTAGGCATGAAGGTTGCAAAATTCACATCAGAAGAAAATGCAGAGGAGAGGGAGATTCTTAAAAAAGAATTTGATGAAGGGGAGAGTCTGCAGGTATTAATTGCAATTAGATGCCTTGATGAGGGTGTTAACATCCCAAATATAAGAAAGGCCTTTATATTAGCAAGCAGTACCAATCCAAAAGAATATATACAAAGGAGAGGAAGGGTCCTAAGAAAGGCTAAGGGGAAAGAATATGCAGCAATTTATGATTTTATAATGGTTCCTATACCCTTAGAAGACTTAGTACTGTACGATGATGATGTTATAAAAAGCACACAATCCCTAGTAAGAAAAGAAATTGAGAGAATGAAAGATTTTGCTAATTTAGCTGAAAATCCATCAGTAGCTGATGATTTAATCTTTCAACTAGCCAACTCTTACAATATAGATTTAACAAAGGAGGTTGACGAATTTGACTACTAACAATCAATTGGATGAGAGAAAGCTTAAAAAGATGAAATATTTAATACTAAAACTTGAAGACGAAAATAGTAAAACAAAAAAATATAATTATGGGCAAATGGTTGAAAAAATAAAGAATATAATTATTGATACTCTTAAGGAAAGAAATTTTTGATTGGAGGGTTAATAGTGATTGTAAAATCTTTAGCATATAAGAACTTTCGTCAATTTAAAGGTGAAGGCAAAATTGAATTTTCTACTGACAAGGTAAAGAATGTAACCATAATCTTAGGTGACAATACCTATGGTAAGACAACCCTATTACAAATGTTTAATTGGTGCTTTTATGATAAGGCAATATTTAACGAAAATCCTGACTTTCTGCTAAATTTAGAAGTTTCTAATGCTATGTTTAATGGAGATACAGAGGAGGTATATATTCAAATTGTTCTTGAACACGACAATAAGGAATATACAATCTATAGGAAACAAGAATATATAATGGTGAATGGAAGTGTTAGAGGTAAGCCATCCCAACTAAAGATTGAGTTTAAAGACTTATCTACTGGTATTACATCCCATATTCATAGGGAAAGGGATATGATAAGCCTTATTAATACTATCTTACCATATGATCTATCTGGTTATTTTTTCTTTGATACAGAGCGTGTACAAAATATCAGTTTTAGAAAGGACTTGGCTGATGCAGTAAAGGGACTTTTAGGATTAGATGTACTGGACAATACAATAAAGCATTTAGGAAAAAGAGAAGCCAAGACTACAGTTATAGGCTCATTTTATGCTGATTTAAACTTAGAACAAGATGCCCAGGCTCAAGAAGCCTTGAGACTAATTCAACAAAATGAAGAAGCCTTAACAATAATAGAAAGGCAAAAATCACAATATGAGGATGAAATTGGAAAATATGAAAATAGAAAGCTAGAGTTAGAAGAGAGAATTAGGCGAAATGAAGCCACAACAAAATTACAGGAACAAAAGGATAAACTAGTGAAGGATTTAGAATCAGAATATAAGGCCTTAGAAAGAGCTTATAATGGTTATAGGAAAGAATTTGCTGATAATTCGGTACATTTTTTCTCTCAACCTCTATTGGAACAAGCCTCTGAACTATTAAGTGCTGCTAAAGTAGATGATAAGGGAATTAAAGATGTTACTGCAGAATCAATAAAAGATATTATTAAACGTGGAAGGTGCCTATGTGGTACAGAAATAAAAGAAGGAAATGAATATTTTAACAACCTGATAGAAGCATTAAAGTTTGTACCTCCTGAATCCATTGGCACAACCATTAGAAACTTTAAGAATGATATTATAAACTTTAATAGGCCTAATAAAAATGATAAGTTTTATGAGAGCCTAGAATCAAGAATGAAAGATATTTTACTATGTAAAAGAAGGATAACTGAATGGGAAGATGATATCAAATATATTGAAAAACAAATAGAAGGAAAAGAAGATACTAGGAATGATCAAGTTGAATTAAATGAAATAAGAAGAAGAATAAGAGAGCTAAATAGGAAAAGAGAACAATGTATAGCAAAGATGAGTGTAACTGAAAAGGATATAGAGAGATATAAAAAAATATTTGATAGCCTAACATCAGCATCTGAAAAAAATAATCAAATAAGACAGTATTTATTATATGCCGAAGCTATATATCAATGGATTGATGATTATTATAGAGATAAAGAAAAGGATATTCGTGTTAAGCTTGAGGAAAAGGTCAATGAAATATTCAATAAAATGTATCATGGAGAAAGAAGAGTAGTCATAGATGAAAAGTATAATACTACTTTATTAACTAAAATAGATGATAAAGAGGTTGAGTCTGGAGAATCTGAAGGATTATTACGTGTTAAAAACTTTGCTTTTATTGCAGGCCTAGTGGACTTAGCAAGGTCAAAAATAATCAATATCGATGGACAAGACCTAGGAAGTGAACCTTATCCATTAATATTAGATGCTCCATTTTCTAATGCTGATGAGATTCACATAGAGAATATATCCAGAGAATTACCTAAGGTAGCGGAACAAGTCATTATGTTTGTTATGGCTAAGGATTGGAGATATGCTGAAGCAGTTATGTTAGATAGGGTAGACAAGCAATATAAATTAGTAAAACATAGTGACACATACACTACAATTAATTAGGAGGATGGCAGATGACTGAGAAAAAAGAAATAAAATTATTTGAAACTGACTATCGTATAACTGGCAAGCATGCCACATATCTCAAATTTATAGTTAATGAAGCTCAGATTTTTAATACTTTTATAGAAGCATATTTGAATGCTGCAGTTTTTGGATTCTTAGCTAATCGCAAAGCTAAGAGAGATAATGAATCTACAGATTCTGCAAATATACTAGCAAGTGCTTTTATAAATCATAGGCATGATTGCTTGTTTTTATATAGATTAATAATGCTATTAGATGAAAAAGATATAAATTTAGAGGAGAGATTAGATAGGGCTTTTAGATATGATACTGATCCAAGTAAATATGATAAAGTTCAGGAGAACTTAAATATATTCAACTCATATGTTTTAGGTGGAATAGAGGAAATGTATAATAAATTTATAATTGATTGTAGTTCAAGTGAGGACTATATTAAGCGAACTTTTGAGATTGTAAAAACCTTTAAGGATGAGATTGATGGTGTTTCATATAAAGAAAAAATTGACAAGTTACTTAGAATGTAAGAGTGGTGGTAACAATTGATATTTGCAAACAGAGGTGATTTAGAAGATATTTTGTACTCCTTAGATACTATTGAGTGGAATAAAGGGGCTTGTAAAATACTCAATGTATTAGGTTGCAATATATTTTCTACTAAAGAACATGAAAAATGGGATATATATGACTTCCTTTTTAATATAATAAATATTTATGATTATTCAATATTAGATAAAAGATACTATTTAGATAAGGTTAAGAGTATATCTAGAATTTCAACAAAGGAATCAAGAGGCAAATTACAATGCTATGCTATAGATTTAAATACTGACTTTAAAGATAGGAATGAAATTGTATCAGAAATAACCTATGTTTTATATCAAGTAGTAGACAATGAACCTATATTGATATTTCGTGATGATTATTCATTTACATTTTCTGGAATTGTTATAAACAATGAAAGCAATAATGTAGAAGTAATAATTTCAGAATGGTTTCATTATAAGATGCCAGAAAGAAAATACCAACAATTAGAAGAAGTTGATTTTACCTGGAATTATATTGACTATATATACAGTATTGCTAGACCTTATGTAAAATACAAGGAGTCTAAGCTACTGTTGAAGTATTATTGTATAGGTAATAAAGTTTTAGATTATGATTTTAAAATGGTTCAAGTGGAAGAAATGTATGAAGCAGCAAAGAACTATTATAAGGAGATTTATGGCTATGACTATTTTGAAAGTTACTTAGAACTTTCACCTAAGGATGAATCAGAAGATGAAGAGTTAATGTGGTCCCTACTGGAGATGGAATTAGACTCAGTTGACTCTGATGAGTATGATTTTATAGAAGAAGATGAGGACAAGGATGACGAGTATTATGGCCATATAGATGATGAATTATTAAAGGACTACGATCCTGAAACAATGTTAAAAGCCATAAGGAAGGGAACTAGTGCGTCTATATAAGATATAAAAATCAGCTAGAATTTTAAGATGAGGCGTGATATAAAATGGAACTTATATATAACATCAAGGAAAAATTTGAAAGTTTGTTAAGTAAATGTCAAGAAAGTATAACTTTTATATCAGGCTATGTGACAATTGAGGCCTTTGATTTTGTAGAGTCAATTATAAGAGGGAAAGACTTAGAAAAAAGAATTTTATTTAAGCTCAATCTAGAAGATTTTAAAAGGGGAGCAAGCAGTTTTGATTTTCGAAGGGCTATTGACTGTGGTTGGAAGATTTATGTGGATAATTCTGTCCATGCAAAAACCTATATTTTTGATGATAAATATGTTCTTTATGGAAGTGCAAATTTAACTTCTAAGGGCTTAGGATTAAGGGAGCATACTGGCCATGAACTAATGACTTTATCTCAATATACAGAGAGTTTAGGAGAATGGATTGAGCTGAAATTTTCTGAAGCAATATATATAGATGATATTAGGTTAGATAGAGTAGGAGAATATATACAAGTATGTGAAAGTATAAAGGATGAAAATATAAAGTCCCTACAAGAAGAATTAGAAAAATATTTTTTGAACTTCCAGTATACAACACTAAAAGCCGCAAGATATCAAGCAGATGATAAGTATTTTTTAAAAGATTTGGCTACAGGATTTAAGAAGAAGCTTAAATCTAATCCAATGAAATTTGCTGAAAGATTAGATAGAAGGGACCTAGACAGTATATATAAACTATCAGCTTATGAGGAATGGTATAAGGATTATATTATTGACCTTAGCAAGGTGGACTCATTAGAGTCTTTCGATTATTCTAATGACCTATATAGATTTACCCCAAGAATATACTTATACAAGGGAAATTATTTTAGGCAATGCTTTTACGATGTAAGAAGAAATAAGAAAGATAAGTATGGAGATGAAAGTCAGGTAAGGAAGATATTGTATGCAATAAACCACCTGCTTAAATTTAATATTCATGCAGAAATTACATTAGATAATGTAATTCTAGATGCAACAAATAGTATTAAATTTATTAAGTTTAAACCCTTTGAAGATAGGGAGTATAATGATGTGTTTGATTATTATAAAAATGAATTAAAATCCATTATAGATAAAGGGTATCATTCTTTAGTTGATTCTATGATGCTAGGGGGATAAGCATGGGGCTAATAAAATTAGTTACTGGAATTGATATAGAAGATGCTTCTGTTGTTAATAGATTAAAAGAAGAAATAGATAGATCAAATTTCCTATACGTTACTGCCACTTTAAACATTAAGGAATTAAGACAGGAATCTCTTAATGATAATGTAATAGCCTATACAAAAAAGGAGAAAAAAGCTTTTAATCTATATACATTTACAGAGCTTCAAAGAGATATATTAGATGATATATATGGAAGTGGAAACTATTTATCTACATCAGATCAAAAGTTTATACTGTCTGAAATTATAAAATTTAGATACCAGAACAACCCACACTTAGCCATTGCCTTAGAAGATATGAAGCATGAGTTGTTTGAATTATTCAATTTTTTATTATTTTATAATGTTAAAGAGATATCAAAGGATAAATTAGATTTAATTGAAAGAGACTATTCATATATACAAAAAATTATTTTTGACCTATTTAACGACTTTAGACATATGGTAAGGGATATCATACCTAATAATCAACATGAACTAAGTAAGGATGAAGAATTAGTAAAATTAGCTGAAGAAATCATAAGCAATTTAGAGCTAAGTGGTGGAATAACAACAATACAGGACAGGTTAAAGAAGGAAATAGACAATAGGGTATCTGAAATAGATAAGCTGTTTTTAGATGGATTCTTGTTCTTTGATGATATGCAAAAATATTTACTTAAATCTGCTGTGGAACAGGGAAAAGAAGTTTATATAGTAGCTAAGTATAGTATTTCAGATAGGACAAATAGTTTTCTACTAGAGGATAACTATCTAAGATTAGGACAGGAGCTGGGCCAAGAAATAGAAATCCCATACTATGAAGAGGATTTTGACTTTAATACAGAAAGAGCAATTGACTATCTTCAAGTTAAATATCCAGAGATTGAGATGAGGATAAGCAGTGATATTAAAAACAAAATACTTGATGGTACGATAAAAATTTTAAGACCATTTTCAAGTAGGGATGAAGAGCTGTATAATGT
>DGDR01000033.1 GCA_002385545.1 Clostridium sp. UBA3947 | reverse complement strand
AGATGTGTATAAGAGACAGCCTTAGCACCCCCTATTCTAATATCAATCAACTTAGTATCATAATCTATTAAATTTTCCGAAATATTTCTAATAATACTTGCCTTTTTTCATTTATATCAACAGTACTGTAATCCTCCATTAGACTTTCTAATTCGTTATATAGATACATAGCTTTTTGTGAAAGACTTTCCTTTTTCTCAAATGACTTTGTAACTTCTTTTTCATCAGCAAAATATGTTATTCTATAATATCCCATATCTGTATTACCGTTTTCAGTTGTCTTATTATTAAATCCTTCGATTGTTTCTTTAAATTGGTGAATCCTATTGATGAAAACAGTAACTGTATCATCATTCCAATCATCAATTCTTAGTCCAGTAACAATAACAGCTACTTTTTCAATGAAGGAATAATAATCATTTGTTAACAATTCTACTTCCTTAATGAATCTTTCTTCACCATTACTAAAAAGATTTATTTTTGTATCCTCTTCTAAGGTGGAGTACCAGTCCTTCATTATTGATGAAAGTGACTGATTCAAATTGTCTTTTGTTGAAAATAAGGCTTTAATATCTTCTACTAAAGACTTGATTAAGTTTATTTTTGCAAGGTCCAATTCTTCTTTAACCCTTTTTATATCTGCTAAGAGGCTGTCATTTATATCATCATGGCCTAATATTTTGATTAATTTTTCAAAGATAAATTCTCTAGCATTAATCTTTAAGCCCCTTAGATTATTTCTAAGCATAATTATCTCTTTGCTTACTTTTTTGAATTCTCCTTGTCCAAGATAAGCTTGTGAATATTCCTTAGTATAGTTTGGCAACGATAAAAACCAACGATGAATTGCATTGAAAACATACTTAAATGAGTTGTATTCCTTGTCCCTTGCATCAGCTTCGAAAATGCTTTCTAAATATTTAATATATCTTTCCTTGTCTGCATTCCAATCTTCCAAATATATCTCATAGTCTGATGGCCTTTCATTAATATCATCTAGTAATTGTGGCCTACATTCAATTTCCTGTCCATTTCTTAGTATAATTGAATGATGTTTATACTTCCTTAAAATCACAGCTATATAGATTGGTATTACTCCCTTTTTTAAGCCAATACCATGTTCCGGCCTAGTTAACTTTTCATACAAGACACTAAATGGTTGAGGGCCATTTTTAGATGTGCTAAGAATAAATTCATCAATTATATTGAGAACATTTTGTATCTTATCTTCTAAGCCTTCAGTACGTATATATACTTCATCATCATTATCAATTAATATTTCTGTAGCATTTAGTGTTGCTTGCATAATACTTACATCTAGTCCATAACCAGTAAGGCCTAATCTAGGTACTAATTTATCCTTTAGTAGGCCATCAAGAACCTTGCGCCTATTGCTTATTGCAACGGTTGTTGGTTCATTACAATTAATTAGCTCATTTATGATTATTGGTGTCTTATAGAACACCTCTTCACAAATACTAGATAATAAATGGGATAAAGCTGCTTTCCTGTTAATTTTTTGTTCATTTCCTAAGTAGAAATATTTAGCTTCACCCTTTTCTGGTTTTAAGAACATATCTATATAGTCTTGTATTTGTAGTTTTATATCATCTAAGTATACTAATAGCTCTTCATGAAGCAAAGGGTCTTGTCCTTCATGTTGATTTTTCCCTATTAAAAATTCAATGGCATCGTATCTTCTTAGCAAATCATCTATATTAACAAGTTTTTTAGGTAGTATAAAAATTATCCTCTTATGATTAATTTCCTTAATGATTTCTATGCTACCCTTATATTCCTCTATTGATTCTAGCATTACAGCATATAAGGTACCGTCTGAGCTTTTGTCCTCTATTTTCTTATCCCAATTCCTGGTTGTCTTTAATTCCTCAAAAGTAATAAACTCTACATCAAAATATCTAATTATTTCATAGTCGCTATTGTACCTGTTAGGATATAGATATTTATCATCAAGCAAGTGGTTTAATGTTTTTTTACTACTAAATAAGTTCTGTCTTTTAACAAGCTCATCATTTATTAGGGCATTTATATCTACGTCAGTGGCTTCTATAAGCTTCAAGTATCCTTTACTTTTAACAAAATAAAGAACTTTTTTATCCAAAAGCCTATTAATTGCATCATCTATAGTTTCACTAGCATATTCCCCAATATATATCATCTTAAGTAGTTCTATTGTTGGCCTTAATTTTTGGTTTTCACCTAATATATTGATTAAAGCAATTGTTTTTATTATGGCATGTTCAATTGTTGCATTATCATCTAGCTTATCAAGTGCATTTCTTGTCTGTCTCCAAATTTGATATATTTCAGAATTATAGTTTTCCTTCTTAAATAAGTTTTCAAAGTAATCATATATATAATCTGCTGTCATCAAGCTAAATTCTCTGCTATTATTCCTAATAAAATGCTCTAAGGTATTTAGCTCACTTGAAGATAAGAAGGTAAATATGGTCCTTTCATTTTGAGCAACCTTCTCTGAAATTTTTGGGAGTATATAGGTAGTTATTGGATGTAATGGAAAGTTTCCATATATAACATGCTCTTCTAAGGAGTTAATCCCATCAAAAATCCCACTGCGACTGATATCCAATGCTAATTGCTTAAACTCTTTCCTATATTCTTCTTTATAATCTTCCCAAGCCTCTTTGTCTTTCAAAATAACTTGGGACATTATTTCATAAGTTTGACTTTCTAGGTAGTTTATTTCTACACTTTTGAACCTGTTTTCAACTGCTTTCCATGCATCTATCTTTTCCTTAGGTAGTTTATCTACATAATTTCCAATGCTCTTATGTGATATCAGCAGTATATGGAGCTGTTCTTCCTTGCTCCTATTACATTTTTCTGCCAAGTCCTGTAATAATTTAATATCCATGGAAGAATTCTTATGGATACTTCCTTCAAGGAATTTGCTAAATTCATCATAAACAATAAATAATCCCTTATAACCCCTCTTAGTAATTTTGTTTGCAACATCCTCAAATAAATCAACAACATCAATTCCTTGCATAGGGTTAAATTCGCTTCCGGAGGTTAATTGGGGATAAATTTCTACAAAACGATCATATGTCCCTTGATTATATATGCTTAATTGATAAATAAACTCCTTATTTGGGACATCTATTAATTCTATAAACTTTTTGAATGTATCCCTATAATCACTTTCCCAGAGTTTTATCATATCTATTGCAGCATTGAAGTATGTGTTAGGCATTATATCGTCTAACCCTTCTTCTTCTAATGCTGCTTTTAAACCCACTAATAAGGATTGGGCTACATCTAAGCTAGTTCCAGATACAATAACAGGTAGCATCTTTTCTTTAGATTCTAAGATTGAAATAGCCAAATCATACAAGTCAGGCTTATACTCTTTAATTTTATTAAGTAAATTCTCAAATATTTTTTTGTCCTTATAGTAAAGTAAGGCAACCATAACTAATACTAAATGTGATTTACCTTTACCATAAGGACCAATTAGGATTCTAGCTCTATCATTTGAATTGGGATTTACGCTAAGTAGAATATCCTCTATAACGTCAATAGCACTTGTAGTAGCTATATAGTTTTTTACTTTATCAATACTCTTAATATCATATTTTAAGTTAATGGCATACTGAAAACTCTCTACAGGCTTTATAAAGTTTGATAATCTATACTCTGTACTAATCATTTTCTCCCCTCAATCCTACCGTATTTAATCCTTTATAATACTCAATTAGTAGCTCATCATAGCTTAGGTCTGTTGTTAGCTTCACTACATCTAATCCAGCAGTACGTATAACTTTGATTAATCCCATTTCTTGTAATATATCTAGATAGTAATTTATAGTATTTAAATCAAGTAGAAAAACTTTCCCAATATTACATGGATCATTTAATAAACTAGATATCTTTATTTCTCTACTCATGGAAGCTCCATTTTTGTTGTACTGGTCTACAATAACTGCCAATAATATTAATGGGTCAATTGAATCCTTTTTTAAGTTTATCTTTCTATAGATTTTCGCCTTAGAGTCAATAATATCAATAAGTCCTAAAACTCCTAAGGGACTATCAATAGTATTTTCAGGAGAAACTCTTTCAGGATGTGTTTTCCTTCTAGGTATATAAGTATTAATTAAACATGCAAAATCATCTTCTAAGGATGATAGTGCAACTTGCCCTTCTAGGTTATATCTTACATAGCCGTTTAAAGAATTTACAAAATCATCCTTTGTAAACTCTTTTACATTAAATTCGTTGTAAAACCAGTACCATGTTGTTGCTAAGTCATTATTAGTAGCTAAATTATAATGAATTAGCCAAATAGTTCCTTCTTCCTCTAAATACTTATCATATTCCCAAACTATATTTGCAAAATTAGTAAGTCTTTGGACAGTTACATTGTTTTCTCTTAATTCTTCAGCTAAGCCTACAGCTTGCATCCAATACCGTAGGGATTTAACCATATTTGTACCAATCCCTAAAACTTGAGTTGGATTTCTGTCTTTAGCAATAAAAATTCGATCATCATTCCTAACATGCTTTAATCCTTTATGTAACCACCCTTTTCTAATAAAAAAGGACTCATGTCCACGAAACTTCATAATTAATCCTCCTCAGAACTAGAAGCTGTAAATAAGTATTTGCCCATTAAACACCCATAATTAAGATGTTTATTTGTTACGCACGCTTTACAACCCTTACACTTCTTTTCATCTATTTTATATCCTTCACTAGTAACCTTAATAGCTCCAAACTTACATACTGTTTCACAGCCAAGACATCTTCTACAAGAATTATACTTTCTTATTTGGTATCCAACCATTCTCTGTAAATCATCATGGTTCTTTACATTAATTGTCTTTATCTTAACCGAATATTCATAGTTATTTTCTTTTGGTTGAATAGATATAATAGGGATTCCAGTTCTTCTATCTAAAACCAAAACTTCATTTAAAATCTTACTTCCCAACTCCTTTGATACTTTGCCAAAGGGAATGAATAAATTGTAAAAATCCTCTCTTACTGGTGAATTTATTTTATATATTATTGAATTTTCTTCAGAAGTACAATTTTCAGAAATTAATTTTACATCTTTAGCTGCTTTGATACCGTAGCCACCTTGTCTTGCCTTCCAGTTCCCACTATCTACATAGTTTTCAGCATCTAGCTTGCCTATTTGCTTAGCAAATTCAATAAGGTAACCCCTCCATTTTTGGGATTCATCCTTCATATAGATTTTTGACAGAAATTGTGACCTATCACTATTGTTTGGACAACACCAGCAGCCAACCCTATCATATCCATAGCGGTAGGCATCATTGAAATCTATTCCTTCAGCTAATATATATAACCAAATATCAATATCCTTCCAATTAAAAATAGGTGATGCTACCTTCTGTTTCAATATTTTTGGACTATCGTATATTCTTTTATATTTACTTCTGCTTACAGATTCAAATTTTCTAATACCATAAAAAGTTAAAATAGGCTTATCCTTAAATATTGCATTAATCCGCCTATTTATTGGACCTGTTTTAAACATGGTACAGCACCATCTCATAACCCTACTTGGAGGTCCTATTTCATCACAAACTTCATAGAAATCTTTTTCTTTATTTTTTGCTTGCCTCATTATTACAAATGGATTAGAAGCCCTAAATCTCTTTTCATATTCATAGGTTGTTGGGAATTCTAAAGTTGTATCCCCAAATATATGAACGATTTCTGGATTGCTTAAAGCTTTAATAACCAAATCTGAAGTTACTGTTGAGTCTTTTCCACCAGAAAATGATACCATAATTTGACTAATATCATAGTTCTTCCTAGCTTTTCTTATGAAGCTATGGGCTTCATCCTTTAGATAGTTTAGCCTATCTCTGTTGGCTTCTATAAACTTATCTATGTATTTGTTAAATTCCTCATAGGTCCTTTGATTTTCATCTTTATATTTGTATAAGACATCTAATAATTTATCTGTATCTTCATCCATTAATTTTTTAAATGATAGGCTATGGCTTTTCCCATCAATATAATACCTGTTTGCTATACTCCAAACAGATGAATCCTTATATGAAAAGGCCTTGGCTTTTAATACCTCTATAAGGATTCTTTCCTCAGGAAAAACCGGCCTTAAATCACGACTAAGATAATAGGTTTTGCCATGACATAATGGACATTCATCTATATTAAGGGAATCAATTTCTTTAATTATAGGGACTTTACAATCAGGACACCAATATACTTCTGCCGGAGTGTCTAATTGTGTTTCTTCTCCACAATCTGGACAATTTTTGCCTACGACTTCCTTATTGCAGTTATTACACCAATACCAATAATCTCCCCTTGGAATTTCTAATTTAGTTTCCCTGCCACAATAAGGACATATTTCATCTTCAACTCTCTTTTTACATTTTTCACATACATACCATAAGGTATCTTCTATAGAAATATCCGAATATACTTCACCACTTATATTTTCATTTATATCATAAGCAGTTTTTTTATTGTATTTTTTTTCTGACATAATATCCCTCTATTCTAGTTAATTGGCTATAACAATTATAACATAAAGATAATATTTTTAAAATTCCCATAATCTGAATACTTCCTTTGAAAAAGGGTACACATGTATTTATAAAAGGAGGATATTGTAAATGAAACATATAGTATTTTTCTCAGGAGGAATAGGAAGTTATTATGCTGCTAAAAGGGTTGTGGAAAAGCATGGTAAAAGCAATGTAATATTATTATTTACCGATACTAAAATGGAAGATGATGATTTATATAGATTTTTGGATGATGCATCTAAGAAGCTTGATGTAGAGCTTGTTAAGATAGCTGATGGAAGGACCCCCTGGGAGGTTGCTTTTGATGTTAAGTTTTTACCTAATAGTAGAATAGCTCCATGCTCTCATATTTTAAAGCAAAAAGTAGCCAGAAAATACATAGAAGAACACTTTAAAGCAGATGAGTGTATTTTATACCTGGGTATAGACTGGACTGAGCAGCATAGAACAGCTGCACCTATTAAGCACTGGGCCCCTTATAAGGTTGAATTTCCTCTATGTCAACCACCCTACTTAACAAAAAAAGACATGTTAAGTAAATTAGAAAAGGAAGAGGGTATTAAAGTTCCAGAATTATACAAGCTAGGATTTGCCCATAACAATTGTGGTGGATTTTGCTTTAGGGCTGGCATTGGGCATTTTAAGCATTTGCTTGAAACAAAACCTGACTTATATAAATTTCATGAAGATAAAGAGCAGGAATTAAGAGAATACTTAGGTAGGGATGATATTTCTATTTTGAGAAGGACTAAAAATAGACAAAAATACAATATAACCTTAAAAAAATTAAGAGAAGAACTAGAAAGTCAGCATGTTCAGCTGAGTATAGAAGATTTATTAGATATTGGTGGATGTGGTTGTTTTGTAGACGATGATGAAAATATGAACTTTGAAGATTAGTTAGTAGGCAGTAGAAGATAAGAGTATAAAAAGTAGGAGAAATCTTAGATTCCCTCCTAAGATTTCTCCTACCAACCCTCCATAGCTCCACCCCTATACCAAATACTTCCTAACAGTCCCTTATTGACAATTATACATGATTTTTTAGTTATATTCTACCATATGCAGCTAAGCTGATTCATAAGGAAATATAAGACATCCTGCAGCAGTTTCATTAATTCCATAATGGTTAATAGTTTTGAATCATAAAATATAGTTTAAAGGATAAAATAATTAAAGCTTTTACATTAACAAAAATAATATATAAGATTACAGAGGAGTTTTATATGCAATATATTGTTTTTGATCTAGAACTTAATCAGGATATTCCCCTATCTAAAAATCGTTCAAGAAGCAAGGGTAAATATCCCTTTGAAATAATTCAAATCGGTGCTATAAAGCTAGACTCTAATCTAAACACCATAGATACTTTCAATTCCTATGTAAAGCCAGATATCTATACAAGGGTAAGTCCTTTTATAACTAAATTAACTAAAATAACTACAAGGCAGTTGAACAGAGAAAAGCTATTCCCAGATGTTTATAAGGATTTTATTAAGTTTATTGGCAATAAGAAGTATATATTTTGCACCTGGGGAATGTCTGATATAGTGGAACTTTTTAAAAGCACTCATTATTACAAACTGGATACTAAGTCCTTATCTAAGCTATATATAAACATACAACCTTATGTATCCACATATTTTGGATTAAGTAGCAAAAAGTTATTAAGCCTTCAATCTGCTGTAGAAAGTTTAGGAATTTCTATACCATATGGATTTCATAATGCCTTATATGATGCTTATTATGCTGCTGAAATATTTAAAAAGGTATATAGTCCCTCTATTAAGGCAAAGGAATATGATCCCTATTATATAAAGCCAAGACCTATAAAAAGAAAAGAAAAAATCGACTATGAAGGGCTTATTAATCAGTTTAATAAAATGTTTGGAAGGAAAATGAGTAAAGAGGAAGAGGAGATAATTAAACTTGCATATAAAATGGGTAGAACTGGCCAGTTTATAAAATAAAGCTCTTTAAAAGAAAGGAGGAAATCCTTTGGTTTTCCCCCTGCCATTTCTCCTACCAATCCTCTATACCCTCTTTATTAGCTAATTTGTTTTGATACATTTTTTTATCTGCCTCATTATATACCTTTCGAGTATTGCCTATTGATGTATCTGAGTAAGCAAAACCTATGGAAACCTTTATTGGCAGGTCTACATCATTATTATAATTTTCAATTGATTTAAGTAATTTATAATAAGTGTCCTCAACAAACTCGTAAGATTCTCCTTTTATCAGTATGGCAAACTCATCTCCACCAATTCTTGCAGTTAAAATATTTTCAGAAGTAAATTCATCTAAAATTTGCCCAAAGCTCTTTAATAAATTATCTCCCCTAAGATGACCAAAGTTATCATTTACTTCCTTCAAGTTATCTAAGTCACATATGATAATTCCTATTTCTTTATTAACTTTGAAGTGTAGGTTATCTAATTCGTTTTGAAAGTATGTCCTATTTCTAATTCCTGTTAAACAATCATAATAACCTATCTTCTTTAACTTTTCTTCCAATTCCTTTCTGGCTTGAATATTTCTACAATAACCTACTAGGCCAACTAACTCTCTTTTCTCATTATAAATTGGAATAATAGATTCCTCTAACCAGATATATTCACCGTGAATATTCTTAAACCTTACATGTATAGGATTTGTGTAATCCATTTCATCATTTATTTTCTTTATGAACCATTTCACATCATGTGGATGAGTACACCTTAGTGGAATCATGGGATCCTTATAATGTTTTTCAAGTTCTATCCCTATAATTTCTTCAACTGCAGAGTTCATGTATAACATCTTTACCTCTGGTTTTAGCTGAACCATATATATAATATCCTTAGACAGCTCCAGAATATCTAATAGTTTTCTATCCTCCATTCTATAGCTTTTCAGCCTGTCTAAATCTATCAAAGAAATTAATGCACCATTTACTTCTTGATTATGGTTTAAATCTATACTTATAACCCCATCAAAAGATTTAATTTCTCCACTTTTACTCCTTAAAGTAATTTCAAAGTTTTCTTCCTTAGGCTCTTCAAGCTGGATACTACCATCTACAATTAAATCAGATATGTTAAGCCCAACTATTTCATCGACATCATATCCTAGAATATTGCTACAATTAGGTGATATATTTGTAATAGTTCCTGAACTATCGAGTTCTAAAATTAGTTCCCTATGTATATTGATATGTCAACACTTTTTT
>DGDR01000225.1 GCA_002385545.1 Clostridium sp. UBA3947 | reverse complement strand
ACATATGTTTGACAAACCAACAGTCTGAAAATTTTTTAATTATATTTTTAGTATCCCAAATAAAGCTCCTACTAATCCTGTTTATTTGCAATATATTTCATATTAAAATCGTAGCTTGAAGGTTCTTGATATATCCTTAAATCAAATTCAGGAACGACAGCAAAAATATGATCAAAAATATCTGCCTGGATAGCTTCGTACTCCTCCCAATCGGTTTTATTAATAAAAGCATATATCTCAATTGGCAGGCCAGTTTCCATTGGTGGCAACTGTCTCACTATAGTTGTTAAATTACCACTGATATTGGGATTATTCTTTAAGTAATTCTCCACATATACTCTAAAGATACCAATGTTAGTTAATCCAACCCCCTTTGAAATACCAGCAATGTTTTCCCTATGTCCTTGCTTATAATCTGCTAACTCCATCCTCTTGCTACAGATGTATTCTTTTAGGTATGGTACATTTTCTAATCGTTCTAGTAACTCTTCATTACAAAATTTGATGCTAGTAATATCAATATTTATTGCCCTCTTAATTCTTCTAACTCCTGACTCCTTCATACCTCGCCAATTTCGAAAGGACTCTGTAATCATTGCATAGGTTGGTATGGTCGTAATTGTCTTATCAAAATTTTGAACCTTTACTGTATGCAGAGATATTTCAATTACATCACCATCTGCTCCAAACTTAGGCATTTCAATCCAATCCCCAATTTTCAGCATATTGTTTGAAGTAAGCTGAATACTCGAAACCAGTCCTAATATGGAATTTTGAAAAATAAGCATAAGCACCGCTGTAGCAGCACCAATACCACTTAAAAGGATCCAAGGAGATCTATCGATTAATACACTTATTATGATGATAGTGCCGATTATGTATATAATAATTGATACCACTTGCAAATATCCTTTAATTGGCCTCACCTTTGAAATTTCAAAGCTAGAATATATTTCATTCACTGCATCCAAGAATCTACTGGCAGTTGGTAAAATGATTATCACAATACAGGTAAAGGCTATTTTTTGAATAAACACTTCATAAGATGGAAATAGTGATGCAGATATATGTATAATACCAAAGGGCACAATATGGGCAAGCCTTTCAAAAATCCTCTTCTGCATCAAAATATCATCCCATTTGAACCTAGTATTTTTAATATATAGCTTCACGTATTTAAGGAGAAATTTTTGAATAACTTTATCTACTGCAAAGCTAATTCCAAGCACAAACATAAATGCAATAATATTAGATAAAAACAAAGATATCCTTTCACTAACTCCATAGTTGGTCAATAAGCTTTCAATGCTTTCTATCATATCTTTATCCTTCCTCCATACTTGTCTTTTGTTTTAATAATATTGCATTTCTCTGTAACCTATTCCTGTTTCCTTAAAATCTAGTAAAGCAACTAAACCAGGCTAATAAAAAAGCTTTGCTTCCAATATTATCTTGTATTATTTTATGAAGTTTTTATATAGCTTATCCATGCTGTTAAAACTTTGAAGCCGTTTTAAACTTTAAATAAAAAAAGAGCCCTAAGCCTAAAGTATGTTTAGACCAATTGCTCTTTATTCGTATAACAATAAAGTTGCAGATTATTACCTTTACCCCTTTGTTCTTAGCAGCTAATTAATATGTTCGGCAGTGTCTACACTAAGTTCTTAGAAAAACAAGCTACTATTAGGTATCCCCAACCAGTATATAAAACAGTATAAATCAAAGCAACTATTAAGCTCCTTGCTAAATCACCATTACAGTATTCCCCTTTATCAAACACCTTTTTAAGAGCCCTATAAAATAACCAATATATCATAACAAACAAGCTAATTAAGGCACCCCAGACAAAGGTAAGAAGTATTCCCAACAGGATGCTCATAAGTAACCAAGCTATGATAGCTAGTATTGTGATAAATATACCGTCTCCTTCGAGGCAATCAAAATCAACAACTGTATCAGCAAAATCCCAAAAGTCAGCTTTAGATAAACTCATTTTCTTTTTTACAAATCCACCAACATCCAGGTTTTCTTCCTTAATACCAATTCCCTTATACAATCCAAAGAAAAGAAACAAAAAGAGACATCCCGATATAATTCCAAAGGTTATTGTAAGCTTTTGAAACATAGATTTTTCTCCAATAAAGAAGAGAATTAAAAAGGAAACAACAGCTACAATACATAATAAAAGCGCTACATATCTAGCAGAAACCTTAATTTTCTCTCTATCCTTAATATTCATGAAATCCTCCAACTATATATAAAGTTAATCATAATATTAATCCAAACGATACTCCTCATAATCCTACAAAGATAATAACAATTGCTTAGCTTTTTCTTGTAATTCTTCTTTTGTCCCATTATTATCTATTATGAGATGACACAGATTGTGGACTATATAGGCAACATCCTTTTCTGTATTATGATTGCTATTACTGTTCTTAGCAGTTTCCAAACCATCTCTAAGAACTAGTCGTTGGAACCTTATATCCTTATCAACCTCTAATCCTACTGCCATAAAGCCTTTTTCAGTCCAAAACTTATAATCTGCAATAGTTCTACCACCAACGATTACTGGTATCTCAAGATTTCTTATAAGTTTTAAATTCTCATTCAACGAACTCTCGAAGCTATCCTTGTCCACTTCTGACATATTTACATTAAATGCCTTTTTTATTTTTTCATATATTAGTCCAATGGTATACTTATTAAGAATATTTATATCTATTTCACGAAGCTTATCAGCATAAATCTGATATAGAGTTCTTTCATTTCCCATCCATTCTGGACTTACGGAAGCATAAGGCTTTATTATTCTTATTAAGGCCGAAAGATTATACTTTACAACTTTAGGAGATAGTAGCATAAGTTTATCTGCAAGCTCATCCTTCCCTGAGCCCATTTCACCAAATATGATTATACCATTATAGCTTAAGGCCATTTTACCCCTCCTCAAGGCTTTTAATGGTATTATATCATATTTCTACAAAAATCGGTATGCCCCTGGGGCGGTTTCATTACACCCTTCTTATATCTGTTATTAGCCAATTAGTTATACCCAACCTGGCTTTGATAGGCGCACCGCATGTATAACAGATAGGAGCATTATTTTTAGCAACAGTCCCACAATATTCACACTTAATTTCATTAATATCAGAAGTTTTCTTACTAATTAGATAGGTACAGTCCAACTCCAATTTGTGTTTCTCTTTTTCAACTCCTTTGCATAATACAACAATTGAATATTTTACCGTAGCATTCTCTGATGTCTTAATATAGTCAGAAACTACCTGCTTCTGTACTGCAATAGACTTATATTTCTTTATATCCCTTTTCTCACTTTTTAACTTTTGATATAATTCTTCGGTAGCAAATAATTCTAAAGATTCTATTCTACCTTCTACATAGGCATGAATTAATGCAGTTAATACAGTAGCATCTGCATCTAAGCTTGGAAAGTCTCTTTTTATTTCATCATAAATCATACAGTTTTACCCCCAAGAAAATATAATATTTTGATTTTATAACATTTAAAATCGTAATTGATATGTTTTATAATGGTATTATATCATATAACTTCATATTATCATAAAAATAAAACTTCTAAAGGCTTCTTTCAAATGCTTGTAGTCACTGGTATACCTTTAGAAGCAATTTAACTATTATATATCTTTTTTAGACTCCAGATTAATTGAAATTCTCAAAATCTGTATCTTAACTAAAAACTATCTTGCACTGCAGGAACTTTGTCCACTATTCCCTTGAATATTATTGTATTATCTAAATCCTTGTCTATTGCTATGAAAGGAAATACACATACTAAAGCTCCATTAGCACAATTTGATATGTATATCTCATAACTATCTAATTCAGCAATAAACTTTGGGGATACCTTTTCAGTCTCTATCCAAGCTATTCCATATTCATCAGAAGTAATATTATAAGTTTCCCTAGTTTTATAGGAGAATATATTAACAGCTTGATTTTTTATTCTGTTACCTTCACTATCCTCTAAGCACACACCTACCTTTGAAGAATCTGTCTTTAGTGTTGTTACGAACGGTGCCATTTCGCTACCACTTAAAGCTTGTACTGTTATCATATTATCTTCTGTACTTTTAGGATCTAATACAGATTCAGTGTTGATATGCAATTCAACATACTTATTTCTTTCTAATAAATATTTATAGGTATTGTCCTTCTCGTCTATATCCTTAAAGGGCCTTTTTGACATTGATATTACATTGGTATGACCAAAATGTAAATCAGCTGTATAATAAATCATTTTCCCACCTCTTTTTCCTTGAGCTTTTAAAGCAATTTATATATCAATCATACTGAAAATTTTCTCTAATAGATAGTTTTGACACCATATTTTATAAAATTATAAAAGTGTTCCAATAAATAAATTTCTTATGTCACTGGGTTGAGGTATTTAATTACGCTACTCTATTATTTCCATATATCTAATATTCTACTAACCCTTATAATCATTGCTTGACTTACTTTTGCTATATGTTTATCTTTTCAAAAGCCTATAATAATGTTCGATAGAATCAAAAAAGTAATTCAAAAGCAAGCATCCACAGTTTTGCTTATACAAACCTGTGGATGCTTGCTTTTTTAGTTCCCTACTGTACGGCAAGGGTTTTCCGGCACTGTTTTAGTTGCCACTGTGCAGAGCAACCTACTGTCTTTATACTGCTTTGTAGCCACAGTACTGGTTTTTTCGGAGCTCCAGCAAACCCGACTTTTATAATATAATTATAACCTTAATTAGAAAATAAATCAAGAAAAGCCTTGTAGTTTTCTTGGCTTGAGCTTCTATCAAAAACAGAAAATAGTACTTTCTTATAGTATTTCTTGTATGCTGCTTCTTCATTAAGCAAAGTGTTAAAATATTGAGCAACATTTTGTGGAGAATTCCTAAAAACTCCACAACCGTAAGCACCTAGTACTATAGCATCACAACCTTGTAAAATCCCTAATATTAAAATTTTCTCAATTCTATTAAGCATAACCTGAGGTATTTTTTGAATATTCTCTTTTCCCTCTCTTTGCTGAACAATACCGGCATTAACTGCAGGAGCTGTTATAAAGGAAACTAGATAAGGCTCATCTAATAAGTTTCCCACATCATCCTTGATTACTGGTACATCTGGTGAAAAAATCATGTAATCAGAATACAAGCAGGTTTTGATTTTCTTATTGTACTCGTACATCTTTTCCATCTGAACAATACAAGGATATAAAGCAGAAGATCTAGCTAAACTTTCCTCTTGAGCAGAAGCTCCATTTAAAAATCCACCGCCTGGATTTTTAGCAGATGCAAAGTTTAAACAAGCTACCTTCTTATATCCTTGATCTAGCAGACGTTTTGCACCAGCTAAGGTTGTTTCATTAGCAACTTCTATTATTCCTTCCTTGTTATCCTCTACTCTGCCAGCGGCTTTGAGTTGTGATAGCTTGGATTTAAGGTCCTCGGTAGGTTCTATTAGTATAGACTCTTTTATAGATTTGTCTACTAGTTCTTTGATGTTGACTAGTTGTCTTTTACTATTAAAGTACTTTCCGGAGTTAAGTATATTAATTGTGTCTTCAGCAATTTGAATTAGTTGGGCTCTATTCATTTTAACACTACCTTTCTTAAAACTATATTTAATTTACTTATAAAAAATTCTACACTTATGTCTACTATATTGTCATAAGACCATCTTTTCCCTTGAACTTTAAAATAATTTATATATCAAATCATACTAAATTTTTGCTAATATTGATAGATTTGACACTATTTTTTTAAAAAATTATAAAATTGATCCAATAAATTAATTTCTTATGGCACAAGAATTCAAGTAGGATTGTAATACAAATTTATTGTATAATTAAAGCAACAATATATGGAGGGTAAGGATTTATATGAATCAATATATTAAGCCAAACCTAGTTTTACCAATAAGCTTACACGATGCAGTTATTACATCTATTGAAATTGCACCTGCTACATCTGAGTTGATAGATGGTACTTTAACCTTCAAATTTTCTGAAGGATTTTATTTAGTTGAGGAAAATAAGGTTGAGGTATCAGGTGAAGCCACTCTTAAATTTACAGGTATAGATTTTGATTTTTCCTCAGTTTACTATTGCAAGGAAAATGAAAGACAAGAGGTTACTTTTGCAGATTTAGCTAGAGATGCTAATATGTATCGACTTGAAGTGGTTGATGAAACTTACGGTTTTAACCAATCAAAATTTGGATGCTCACTTTTCAAAGAGGATTTTATCTACTGGGTGGAAATCGAAATTTATCATTTCAATGAGACAATATATGAATGGAAAAATGCTATTTAGTCATATTGTTCAAAAAACCGACACACCCCTGGGGCAACTGCCCCCGGGACGTATATTTATTTCCCTTTTCTTGAAGTGATATCTTCATCATGGGCTTTATTCTCTTGCTTAAACATATCATCTGCAAACTGATCAAGTCTTGCGGGATGTTTTGAGGCTAGGTCTTGGCGCCCTCTACTTTTTGCATTACCATCGTTTCTTCCTGTCATTTTGTCAACTCCTCTCATAGCGTTATCATACTTAGTGTTCCCGAAAAGCTAAATTATCATGTGGACATCATAATTATTTTTAAAGATATAAAATTTTAACGTATTTCTTAACTCCCCTCTCGTGCTAGTCTCAAATTTAAGTTATTAGATATAATTTTTATTATCTGACCGTTAAATACCTGGAGCTTTCTTATAATACCCCAATCAAATTCTTTATCTGTACCTATCTCCTTGAAAATTTGCAACATATATAACCCTTCATTGTCTTTATCCTTTGTATCATCTATCTGATTATTAAAAAAAATGATACAAACTTCTTAATTCTTATTTTCCCTCCATCATAAATTTATTGATAACTATTTAGAAATGAACTGTAGCTACTTTGCTTTATCCACTAACCTTACCAATATTACTCTAGATGTATTATGCTACATTATATTCGACTAATTTCTATTAATTTTTGCTTAAGGGTCATAAATTAAGAAGGAAATGATAAAATATAATCAGCCTATATAATTACACTTAGTTCAATAGTTGTTATGTACTGCGCTATAACATGTATTAGTAAAGAAGCAATAACAACATCTAAAATACACCGATTATTTACATAA
>DGDR01000190.1 GCA_002385545.1 Clostridium sp. UBA3947 | reverse complement strand
CCTGTAGCTGTCTTATTAGGGTTGCCATCGTTCTCCATACCGCTTATATTATCATACGGAGAGTAAGCTGTTACTTGGAACGTATCTACAGAGTACTTTTCTGTTACTTGTCTAAGTGCCTCTATGTGTGCTGTTAATTCATTAACTTCATTCTGTAGCTGTAGAGCTCTTGTTCTGTAGGTATCACATGTTGCATTGGCCCTCGACACTGTGGTGCTAAGTCTAGCTAACACCTCCCTTTCATGTTTATCTACAACAACCTTATAAGTCAATGTTGAACTTATACAGACACTCAGCATCACTGCGACTAGAAGCTTTTTTTGCATATTTAATACCCCCTTTTCACTTATTATATCATTTTTCTTTGCAGCTTACCTTAGAAAAATAAAATACCGAGGGGTGCTGCAACACCTATCTTATTATATAATAAGAAGAAACAGATAAAAAGGTATAATTATACTTGTAACACGTCCTAGACCTTTATTATAAGTCCGTGATAGTGTACTTAGGGTTTTATATTAGATCTATTAACACGGACTCGTAAAGGGCTAATTAAAAAACCAGGAAATTAATCCTGGTCTCTTTTTCTTCCTGTTTGTATAGATAATTGATGAACATATACCGCCATACCAGTAGCTAATATGCCCTGGATTATTCCGGTTACTATACTCTCAGAGGTATAGCTATCTTTAGCTCCTATAGTAACAACTGCTAATAGTATACCTATCACAACCAATAGTATAGGAATTGTCCAGTCCTGGACATATGACGCCTTCTTAAGCATCTTACCTATGATTATTAATACAGGAATTAGAATCATTAAGTCGGGTAATATATATTGCTCTAACATCACTTAACACCTCGCTTTCTATATTCTATCATTGCAAACATCTCTCTTGTCATAGGTGCTGTGGGATTTGTTCCATCCAACAGGCCCTCCTTAACTGCCCATTCCCAAGCTTCTTTAGCCCATGGGCTAGGCTCATGCGCAACAGTTTTCTTCTTTAATCTGTAGTGTTTAGCGATAACTTCCGCCACAGCTTCTGCTATCTTTTTATGGTTGTTCTTGAAAAAGTTACAGTCTTGTTGATTAGTATGAAAACCGTGTTCTATTATCATTGCTGAATCTGCGCCATTGTGTCTAAGCTCACCGTACCAGTTCAAACCCGGCTGACCCTCGCGGTACTTAACACCACGATTATTATGACCGAATAATTCTGATACTACATCACATATTGCTTTGGCTAGAGCTTTGTTAGGCTTTTCTACAGAGTCCCACACTTCAGTGCCTCTTACTGTAGGGTTGTTAACTGCAGCGTTGGAGTGAATTGAGTAGTATAGATTGTAACCTTTACCCATAGCAGCTCTCTGTGCTAATGTAGGGTTGTCTGATATGTTATTCCTAACGAGGTCTATTTGAACATTTTCATACTGCTCCATTGCCTTCTTTAGTTCTAAGCTGAAGTAGTAATTGTTGTCACCTTCGTTACTACACACACTGCCTCTGTTATGCGCAGCTCCAGCGCCGTGACCAGCATTTATAAGCATCTTAAACATACTAGCCCCTCCTTTCTATTATTGCCTTTAAATGTTTTACATCTTGCTTTATTTCACCTACGTCCTCCTTAGTGCCTTGTACCTCAGTCTTAATTTCACCGGACAGACTTTGAATTATCTTCTGATTCTCCTCAATAGTCTGTTGATATTTTTTCTCCCTGTGTCTACTATCGTAGATAGTGTACAAGAAAAGAACTACAAATAACGTTGCCCATATTCCGTTACTGGCAGCAAGCTTTAATAGTTGTTCTTCCATTATACCACATTCCCCCTATACGATAATAAATTGATCAGGTGTTAAAGCACTATTATAGCCATCCTTAGAGTACCCTCTACATGATACCTGATATTCACCTTCTTCAAGCTCAATGTAACCCTCAAGTTCATAAGTAACGATGTCGCGTCTAAACAATCCCTTTGTAAAATGTATTTTATAGCAATAATAATTAGAATTAGTTGGTGGTGTAATAACGTAGTTAACGCGTCCATTGTCTACACTTAAGGTGATAGTAGGAAGCCTGCCCCTATCATTATTGTATAATGGTACTACTATCCTAGTATTGTCAGAATATTTTTCGCGCCAAAAGGCATAAGGTCCTAGATGCGGGAACGAACGCACGCCATAGCTGATTAATTCCTGTGAGGAAAACAGTTGGTTACTTCTTTTTAGTTCAATAGGTTTATCCATATCGTCAGGGGCGATGCGTCGCCTTACCACGCCATCTAAATCATAAATAGAAATTCTATTATCAAGTTCAGGTACTACCTCTATATTGTGACCATCAAAGGTCGCTACCTGCTTGAACTCTAGTATCATCTTCGTCCACCTCTTCTTTAAATGGATACGCGGAAATATCTATTGTAGTATTACACATTAGACAAACAATATTTTTACGCCTGGTTTCGAAGTACATTTTATATCCACATTCACATTTAACAACTCCGTGACGCATCATACCATCGCCCCCTCTCCGAATTGAAGTTCAACTGTTAAATCTAAAACATAATTTTCATTTTTATACATTGGTGAAATTTTGTACTTAGCCACAACCAACGCACCTTCTGCAGGTGGGGTGTCGAATACCACAGTAGGTTTTTCTGAATCCAATGGGTACATTCGTGTCCAATATATAGTAGCAACTGCCGAAGTTTTCCCTAAATTCCAATATGCTAACCGCACATAGTTCGCTGGTTCTGTGAACGTATAGCTTATATAATCTGTTGCTCCTCTAGAAACACCTCCTGTATAAAGAACTGTCCAATTCTCACCGTCATCAGAGGTTGAAACTTGCATGTTTGGTACACTGTACTCACTAAATGAATACTTGCTGGACATGTAACTCTCTATGGTTCTACCAACTATGCTGGTGGGGTCAAGTAGTTTGAAATAGGCAGTTATCTTGTTGTTAGAATCTACACTTTGAACATTTACTGAGACTCCATTTATAGGGGCAATAACACTAGAATCAAAGTGCTCATATGTGGAATCTGCTAAATCTAGCAAACTAAGATGGTCCGTAAAAGGGCTTTGTGTGTTTTTCAGTGTATAATTAGACACAACATTGTCATCAACTTTTATTTCAACATTGCTTGAAGCATCTAACAATGGATACTGAGGAAATGGAAATTCCACAGTCTCTCCATCGCCTACTCCAAGTGTTACATTCTCAAGCTCTTGCCCAGCCCAAGTTGGTAACGTCCACACATTTCTGACACAAATATCATCTAAGCCAAATTGGAATATTAGCGGTGGAATCTTTGTTATGTCCACCCTTTTGGTGAAAATGGTCTTTCTATTCAAAGAGTCAATAGTCTTGTTGGAACTGGTGGTATAGCTTTTGTACGGGAATATCCCTTTATGGTCACTTCTGAACGGGGACGAGCTCAATACAAAGTTGGGATTGTCCATTGCACTGTTGCTTGTAAAGTAATCAAACAATCGGTTGTTTACCTGAGTCATGTACGTCCCTGCAACATCACCACTGTTTAAAGTGGTAAATACTGTCGCATAAATTTCAACCACATCTAAATCTGTTTTCGTTAAACTTAGAGGGTTGCCCTCTGAATCTTTTAACATTGCATGAGTCAATAAAAGTCCTGCACTGTTTGCTATTCCAACTTCTGTTATGGTTTCCCCTACATATTCTGAAGGCAACAAAGTTATCTTTCTTGTGAAACTGGAAGTAGGGAACGCTTTAATTATGTTGTCAGTGTCAGCATTTTTGTACCCCAAAGGAGAAAACAGGGCTGTTCTGTCTGGTGTTGGGATTCCTGTTCCTTTTCCAAAGTATATTCTGTAGAACCAATCGCTTGCAAAGTTGCAAATCACACCGTACATTTGGTCAAGAATAATGTTCTCTGCATAACCAACCCACTCGCCGTTCTTGACTATATCGAACCTATTATGGAAATTCACTCCTACTTTAATTTTCATATGTCCACCTCCTATGGATTTATAATGCCAACATAAATGAAGTCTGCTGTGGCAGATGCACTTACTGTTATATATTCATCTGTGTATCCTTGGTCGCATATCACTTTTGTGAAGTTGACGTTTGCTTCAGCTGAAACTTCTATGTTCTCAGCAACGTGTGGGTTAGGTTTAGGTTCAAGGTCTATTGGTGTAAACGTTTCTATGAACCCTTCAACTGGTCCACTTCTACCCCTAAGAGAACCAACGGTTTGGTCATACTGTACAGTCAAAGGACCCACTACGTTGTTGAATCTACTTTGAGGGTGCATAACCAGTCTTATTTGGTCATTGGGTGCAGAATAATCTGTATCTTCGCTCCATTCCAGCTGCAACCCATTCTCTCCAACCTCAACCCCATCCATCTGCCCGCTAAAATCATCCCGCCACAGTTTGGCTATCGGGTATCTTTCAACTTTTTCAACTCTATATTCTTTATCTACCAAAGGTCCATTTACATATTGATACTCTTTTCCTGTTACTGTGAAGGCAGCTGCATTACCTACGGGTACATCAAAATTAATCCAATTATTTAAGTTTTGGCTCTCGTCCGTGTATATGTCTACCCAGTTAATCCCATCATTGGAGCCTTGAAGTATGAACTCTCTAGGTTTATTACCACTTGTTCCTGTATGCCATCTAAAACTATCTATGACTATCGCTTCATCTAATTCAATACTGACCCAATGTGGTAGGGGACCGTTAGCATCCCACTCTCTCCCTGAAACAGAGCCATCAAATAACCTATCTACATCATAATTTGAGGAATATCTGCTACTGCCAGCCATAGATACAATTTTATTTGTATCCATTTTTACACCGTTACTAAAAAATTCTAGTTCATACAGGTACAGTCTCCCTGAACTGGACCAAGTAGAGGTAATATACCATCTGTAAAAAGAATACGGTGTAGCTGTATCCTTGCCGCTTACATCCCCAATTAGGTCAGCAGTAAATTTTATAGCTATCTTCTGTCCCAAACCTTTACTCATTCCATATCGCCTCCACTTCTGGCAATGGCAACGCTGGTGGTACTAAGTTAACAGGCGTAAACTCTTCAACCATAGTGTCGTACGTATATCCTGCCTCGTTAACTGCACCTGATACAATAACTCGAACGGTCTGTTGAACAGTATTCAAACCAAATTCTGCAGCTACATCATCAATATAAACATCAAACTGAAAACCTCCACTACCAATAACTTCTTCAACATGAGAAACGGATATTTGGGTATTGTGTTCTGTGTCCACCAAGGTTATCGTTGGGATATTCACAGCAAAATAATCTAACGTGACTCTCACTATGAAGCCCCAATCTTGGTATTCTTCTCCCTCTTCATTAAACCTTGTCATAGGTAAATTCTCTAAACCAATAATGGTATTATCTGTTGCTCCAAACAAGAATGCAACATCAGCATTTGCGGAAACCGTAATGATTTCATCTTCAAATGCTTTATGGTAAGTTACCTCTGTAAATGCCACTTCTGCTTTTGCAGTAACTGCAATTA
>DGDR01000014.1:10558-10899 GCA_002385545.1 Clostridium sp. UBA3947 | reverse complement strand
GTATAATACTATAGATACCCAACTTTCCGTAGTTGAGAAAAAAATTAAGCAAAATTATATGAATGCTTTAGTTAATAGTATAAACGTCGCGGAAGAGGACTGCATTAAGAAAAGTGAAATGGTTGACAGCTGTAGGAATGATCTCAAAGCAAAGCAGATTGAGAGAAAGACTGTAGAGTTGATAAAGGAAAAGAAATATGAAGATTTTAGAAAGGAGGAAGATAGAAAGGAGCAGGTGCAATTGGATGAATTTGCATTATATGCCTATGTAAGAACTACTGAAAGGGGGTGAAATGAGTGATGCAGGTAAACATGCCAGTTACAGTAGAGCTAAATTATAA
>DGDR01000014.1:0-10406 GCA_002385545.1 Clostridium sp. UBA3947 | reverse complement strand
AGGAATTGAAGGTTAGTATCAATCTTCGCCAAATGAAGTCTTTACCTCGTAGAGGGCAAGTTACAGTAGAGCTAAATTATAATGCTAATACCACTGTAGCAAAAAAAGATTCTGGTGCTGACCTTAATACACAAGGTTTTGAGCAAGTTTTAAAGGCTTCTCAAAGTAGTAAGGAGATAAGTAATGCTGAAAATACTGAAAATACTGACATATTATCAACTGAAGAATTAGATTCAAGCTTTAGGGAAGAATTAAAAGACTTACTAGAGTCTGATACTACAACAATAGAGGAATTGATTTTAGCATTAATTAGTATCTATAGTCACAATTCAGAACCTAAGATGGCTGTAAATAATGTTGATTATGCTACTAGAAGCTACGAAGAAGCTGGAAATGATGTTATTCAAAATCTTTCCTCCTTAGAATTAGGAACAGCTGATAATAAAAATTCTGTACTTCAATTGGTTAGCAACCTATTGTCAACAGACGAGCTTCCAGAGGAGGCAAAGGATATTTTACAGCAGTATGTTAAGGTTAGTGAAGAAACTCCAGAGTTCACATTACAGGATTTTAGTATGAATTTAAATATTCCTACTGAAAAAACTGGACAAGCAAACCGTAGTGAAGTGGAGACATTAAAAAATAGTATTGTTGAGCAAATTAACAATTTTTTAAAGGCAAGCAATAATGGCGGACAAGTTCAAAGTGAAACTGTAGAACCAGTAGTCTTATCAATGGAAGAAGTTATTCCTGTTGATTATAGAATGGATAAGACTGAGGATATGAAGACTACTGAGGATATGAAAGACAAGAAAAACTTTGAGGGTTCCGAGTTTAAAACAAACAGCTTCTTTTCAGATATGAATAGGCTTAACAGAGTTAACAACAGCAAGAATGTAAAAAGCCCAGTCTTATTGAGTGAAGAAAAAGCTACAGCTGATAATAGTTCAATAGTAAAAAAGGAAGAAGCTTTCCTTAAGGGTATACTTGAGGATAATCCCAAAGGGGAAGGCAAAATAAATTTATTTATGAACTATTTTAGGGTTGATAAAAATGTACAAGAACCAATGCAAGTTCAATCAGAGGTTGTAGTTAATAGGGTAACTTTTGTCAATGACATAATCAAGGCTGTTAAGTTTATGGAAACTTCTAATTTAAAGGAATTGAAGGTTAGTATCAATCCTAAGGAAATAGGTGAACTTTTAATTACTGTAACCATGGAAAGTGGAAAAATGAAAGCTAATATTGAGGCCAATAGTAAGGAGTCATACAATTTGCTAATGTCAAATTTAGATGAAATTAAGAAAGCTATTGGTAACAATGAAATAAGTCTACAAGATATCAATGTTAGCATTAATCAAGGGGATACTACATTCTTCAAGGATAGTTCACAGAGACAGGATAGGCAAAATGAAAACTCAAGCAATACGATAAGAACTACAAAGCTAGCATTGGAGGAAGATGTTGATATATCTGAAGTCAATGATAATTTAAATGATAGCCAGATAAATATGCTGGCATAAAAGAGGTGATTTAATGGATATAAGTGGAGTTAATAGTGCAGCTCGTGCCACTGAAAAGGGAACTAGAATAGTAAAAGCAGGCGACACCTTGGATAAAAATGCTTTTTTAAGAATTCTGGCGGCAGAGCTTACAAACCAAGACCCTACTAATGCTCAGGATTCTACCCAGTATGTTTCGCAGATGGCTCAGTTTGCATCCTTGGAACAAATGTATAATTTAAATACAACTATGACCATGAATGCTGCCAATTCATTAATCGGAAAGGCGGTAACAGTGTCAAAGACAGATTTATATGGAAACTATTATGCAGGAATAGTAAGGGCTGTCACAAATAGTTCTGGTACTATAAAGGTGACTTTAGAAGTAGAGGAAAATGGAAGTATAGAGTATAAGGATTTTAATTATGAGGACGTAAAAGAAGTTATACAAGTATCAGATACTAGATTAGATGCTGTTAATGAAAATATGTTATTACTTACTGCATCAGCTCTTATAGGCAAAAAGGCAGAATTTAATATTCTAGACGAAAATGGTAATAATTATGTGGGAACCGTTAAGGGGGTATATATACAAGGTGGTAATATTATAATGAGCATACTACCAGAAGGATCAGAAGAGAAAGTGAATTTACCCTATACTAAATTAATTAGAGTAGAGGAAGCATAGAAAGCTTATGGGGTTTAGGGTTATTAATGGTGTTATATACCCGGTAGGCAATTTTCCCACAGGCAATTCAAATAATTGTCAGAAGCCAAAAGAAAATAACAGCAAGCAGAATTTTGCAGATATACTTAATTCAAAATTAGCTAAAAATGAAAGTTTTACTATATCAAAGCATGCAGCTGACAGGCTAAGAAATGTAAAGCTAGATAGCAAGGACATGGAAAAAATAAATGATATCATTAATAAAGCTGAAGAAAAAGGCGCAAAAAACTGTCTTATTTTATACAAGGATGTGGCACTGGTTACCAGTATAGAAAATAGGACCGTTATCACTGCAGTTGAAGAAGAAAGGATGAAGGAAAATATCTTCACCAATATTGATAGTGTAGTGATAGTTTAATGAGCTGGACCTTAACATAAGGAGGCTCAGCTTCACTGAAGGATGGATGTGAAGCAACAGAATAAATATTGAGGAGGAAATTTTATGTTAAGATCTCTTTATTCAGGAATAAGTGGAATGAAGGTTAACCAAACAAAAATGGACGTTATTGGTAACAATATATCAAACGTAAGCACCACAGCATTTAAATATAGTAGAACAAGATTTCAGGATATGCTTAGCCAAAGTGTTACAGATGCAATGTCTCCAAGTACTAATCTTGGTGGTATTAACCCTAGCCAGGTTGGATTGGGAGTTAAGTTAGCAGGTATTGATACTATAGTTTCTCAAGGAAACATGCAATCTACTTCCAGAAGTTTAGACGTGGCAATTGATGGTGAAGGTTACTTTATGGTAGGTAAAGGACCAACTATTTTTGAAGATAACAGCATACAAGTAAACCATCAGCCAGGAACTCATACTATTAGCAATGAGTCCTTAACTAACTCAAAGATGCAAATTAATTATACAAGAGATGGTTCCTTTACATTAGATAGTGATGGTAATCTTTTGACTTCTGATGGTTATAGAGTGTTAGGATATTCTTTAACTAATGATTTAGCTTCTATGGATCCAACAGCTCAATCACCAAACGTAATTACTGCAGGAGGCTTTAATTTTGCCTTTGGTCCTGGAGCTTCTTTAAATGGCTACAGCATAGTTTTAGGTAAGGTTGGACCAGATACAGTAGCTTCAGCAGAAGTTGATACCATTTCAAAGAGAATAATTCTGAACGGTGATTTCTCAAAGCCAAATGGTATTACTAGCGAACAGGCAGCTTCAGCTATTAATAAGGCCTTGAATGCAGCTGGAATACCTCAAACTGTTAGTGTAAGTGGTGAAAATACAGCCATAAGTGGTTTGAAATCTGGCGTTACAGGCAACTCTGCAAATATTTTAGGGTTAACCATATCTGTGACAGAACCAGGGGTTTTAGATGGATATTCAATAGAAATTGGTAATATGGCTCCAGGAGCAAGCACCAGTGCAACAGTTGATACCAAGTATAAAAAAATTATAATAAATGGTGACTTTACAACCTCAATATCAGATGCTGATATTGAAGCTGCCATAAATCAAGCATTACAAAATAAAGCTATTGGTAACTCAGCAAATGTGGTTACCGTAACTGGTGGACCAACTACCCCAGTGACAGGTACTGTTTCAGGTATAGCTGATGGAGGTACCCCAGTACAAAGTATAGATGAGGATGGAGTTATTAACTTTGTAGATGCCACTAAGGAAGTAAAATCTTATGATGGTAGCTTAAAAACCTTAAGGATTCCTGATAAAGTAAGAATTCCAGGTGAAAATGTAGAATTAAGAATTATATCCCATAGTATTAGTAAAGATGGATTAATAAGTGGTGTATTGGAAGATGGTAGAGTAGCAGCTCTTGGACAAATTGCTATGGCATCTTTCAAGAATCCAGCTGGTTTAACTAAGATGGGTAACAACTTATATACTGCCTCAGTTAACTCTGGCGAAGCTACCATAAGAAGTGGTATTGGTACTCTAGGGGAAGATAATAGCCAGGGCTATGGAGATGCTCTTCAAGGTATGCTAGAGGCTTCAAACGTTGATTTAGCAGAGCAGTTTACTGAAATGATTGTAACATCCAGAGCTTTCCAAGCAGCTGGAAAAATGATAACAACAGGAGATGAAATTCTTCAAGATATTATTAACCTAAAGAGGTAACAATGGGTACTTAATATATTAATTACAGTTAGATTTATAGGTTCGTATAGGGTATAATAAAAATGCTCTATACGACCTATGATAATAAACTGTGGAGGTTAATCATGATAAAATTAACAGGATTTAATGGCAAAGAATTTATTTTAAACGCTGAGCAGATAGAAAAAATCGAAGAAGTACCAGAGTGCCTCATTACACTTATAAATGGTAAAAAGTATATGGTAAAAGAAAATTGCCAAGAGGTAATAGATAGAGTTATAGAATATAAAAAGAGAATTTTTAGTTTTGGTTTGTAGGAGGCATCAATATGAAGAAACTGGACATAATGACCTTCATAGGTTTTTTCGCAGGTATATTTGTTATTTTATGGGGTATCTTATTAAACAGTCCATTGACAGTGTTTTACGATTTTTCATCAATTGTAATCACAGGTTTTGGTTCTTTAATGGCAGTAGCAATCAACTATCCTTTTTCTGAATTTAAGAGATTGTTTGTAGTTATTTCAAAAACCTTCAAAGGATTAAATATGTCTAACTTCGAAACTATTAGTTTATTTACTAATTTATCTAGGAAAGCAAGAAGAGAGGGCTTATTATCCTTAGAAGATGAAGTAAATGAAATTGAGGACAAGTTCTTAAAGAAGGGGCTTCAGATGGTAATTGACGGAATTGAGCCAGAAACTATTAGAAACATATTAGAATTAGAAATTGATGAAATGGTAAAAAGACATTCTGTAGGTCAAAACATGTTAAAATCTTGGGCAGCTTATGCTCCAGCCTTTGGTATGATTGGTACTCTTATTGGACTTATTCAAATGTTAGTTAGTATTGAGGATTCCAGTAAAATAGCCTCTGGTATGGCTACAGCCTTAATAACTACCTTTTATGGTTCAGTAATGGCTAATCTTATATTCACTCCTATGGCAGCGAAGTTATCTCTAAGAACAGAACAGGAAGCAAGCAGTCGAGAAATGATGCTAGAAGGAATACTTGCTATACAGTCTGGAGTAAATCCAAGAATTGTAGAAGATAAGCTTCTTTGCTACTTAACACCAAAGGAAAGAATAAAGTATCAAGATCAAAATACTCAAAATACAGAAGGAGTGCAGTAATATGGCAAGGAAAAAACGTGGGGGTGCAGAAGGACCATCTGGTAGTGAATGGTTACAAACATATTCTGATACTATGACACTTCTGCTGACTTTTTTTATACTTCTGTATGCTTTTTCCACAATAGATGCAGTAAAACTTAAGCAAATATCATCAGCGTTACAGAATTTGCTTACGGGGCAGGGGAGCACTTCTATCTTTGATTACAACTTGGAAACTGGAAATGTTCCAATTGTAGGAGAAGAAACCCAAACCAACCCTGTGGAAGTAGGAGAAACTAACGGAGAACCTACCATGTATGAGCAAATTCTAGAATTTATTAAGGAAAACAATTTAGAAGCTGTGGTAACTATAACTAAAGATAGTAGAGGTATAATAATTCAACTTAGAGACAACATACTTTTTGAGTCAGGTAGTGCAGAAATAAAAGATAATAGTAAGCAAATACTAGAGAAAATCAGCACTCTTATTCTGCGATTTGATAATGAAATAATAATTGAAGGACATACGGATAATGTACCTATTCATAATGCAAGGTTTGATAGCAACTGGGAACTATCTTCTGCTAGAGCTATCAACGTATTAAAATATTTTGTTAATGTCAAAAAAGTAGATCCATACAGGGTTTCTGCCCATGGTTATGGAGAGTATAAGCCTGTTATGCCTAATGATACAGCGGAGCATAGAGCGGCAAACAGGAGAGTTGATATACTAATAGTAACTAAGGAGCAAAAGGAGTAAGTATCATGATGGAAGTGAAAAATATTAAAGCAAAAGGGAATACTATGGTCACTATATTAATTATAATATTTGGTGCCCTGTTAGTAGGTGCAGCAGCTTTTGGTGGATATATGCTTGCGAGCAAAGCTTCAAATAATAGCAAAGCTGATAAAACTAATACTCAAAATGAAGTAAAAAACGAAACCGTTTATTCCGCTGGTGAATTTTTAGTTAATTTAGCAGATGCTAATGGTAAAAGATATTTGAAAGTAAATATGTCTTTAGCTTTTGATGAGGAAAATAAAGCCTTAGCTGAAGAACTTCAAAAAAAGAACGATGCTGTAAGAGATACCATTATTAGTGTGTTAAGAACTAAAAAGGTTGCGGATTTGGAAACTGCTACAGGACCACAAGAGTTGAAAAAGGAAATTACTACAAGAGTAAATTCACTTCTTTCTAAAGGCAGATTGACCAATGTATACTATAAGGAATTTGTCATTCAATAAGGATGGTTATTATGAATAGCACTTTTTTAATGTTTCTTCAGATACTAGTATTTTTACCTTTTGTACTATTATTAATCTACCTTTCTCTTAAGATTGGAGGATCAAAGCTACAAAGCTTACAAAGTAATAAATTTATTAAAATTTATGAAAGGACAGCTGTATCCAAGGATAACAGCCTGATAATAGCACAAATAGGTAAGAAGGGATATGTTTTAGCTTCCTGTAATGGAAGGCTAGAAATACTCCGAGAACTAGAGGATGAAGAACTAATTAGCTTAACTAGTCAGAAAAATATACCGCAATACAATAGTTTAAAAGACTTTTGTAAAAAATTAGGATTAAAGAGGAAAGATACGTGATGAAAAAGTGGACCAAAATATTAGTATTTGCTGCTACTCTTTTGGTAGTTTTAACAGTTATGTCCCAAAAAGTTTTAGCAGCACCAGAAGATATACCTATCCCAAATGTAAATATATCAGTGGATGGGGCCAATACACCACAAGATTACGTTAGCAATATAAAGCTTTTAATAATCTTAACAATTCTTACTTTATTACCATCTTTCATTATAATGTTAACTAGCTTTACTAGAACGATAGTAGTTTTTTCTTTTTTAAAAAGTGCCATTGGTGCCCAACAGGCAATACCAAACCAGGTCTTAATTGGGTTAGCTTTGTTTCTAACTATATTTATTATGGCACCAACTTACAATCAAATAAACGATAAAGCTCTTAAACCATACATGGAGGGCACAATAACACAACAGCAGGCTATAGAGGAAGGATCTAAACCCTTAAGGGAATTTATGTTAAAGCAAACTAGGCAAAAGGACTTACAGCTTTTTGTTGAGGTTGCTAATATAGAAGGGGAGATAACTAGAGATAATGTTCCATTATATATAGTAATACCAGCCTTTGCCATCAGTGAGTTGAAAACAGCCTTTACCATGGGATTTTTATTATATATTCCATTTCTAATAATAGATTTAGTAGTAGCCAGTGTATTGATGTCAATGGGTATGTTTATGCTACCACCAGTTATGATATCTCTACCCTTTAAGCTATTATTATTTGTTATGGTAGATGGTTGGAATTTATTAATAAAGACCTTAATTACAAGCTTTACATGAGGTGAAATATTATGAGTGAAAATATGTTAATGGGAATAATAAAGGACGCAATTTCTACTGGTCTAACATTAGCGGCTCCTTTTCTATTATTTTCCCTAGTGGTTGGATTAATTATCAGTATATTTCAAGCCACAACTCAAATTCAAGAACAAACCTTAACCTTTGTTCCTAAGTTGATAACTGTAGCGCTTGTTGGCCTTCTAGCAGGAAGTTGGATGCTCCATAAGCTAATAGATTTTACCACAAGGATATTTAATATAATGTCTAATCTAGTAAAGTAGACTTAGGAGGCATAAGTTGATAAATACAATTTATTTCTTAGCCATTTTGATGGTATTTTTAAGAATGTTATCTTTTTGCACTACAGTTCCTATATTCTTTCCCAAAGGAACACCTATAATAATGAAGGTTTTTATAGCAGGCGTGCTATCATTTTTGATAGCTCCAATTATAGATACAAGCTCATTACAGCAAATAGATAATAATATTTATTTGATTATATTCATTATTAATGAAATTATAGCAGGCTTGATAATGGGCCTGATTACCAATACAGTTTTCAATATAATGAAAATGGCTGGTCAGTTGATGGATACACATGTAGGTTTAGGTATGATAAACCTATTTGATCCTAACACTAATTCAAATAGTACATTAATAGAAAATTTAATGTATTGGATAAGTTTAATGATATTTTTTTTAATAGATGGGCATCATTTATTACTTCAACTTTTAATTCAGAGCTTTAAAAGTATAGGCTTGGGCCAATCCTTATTAAGCCTAGGAAGTGTATGGGTAGCCGTTAACTCCATAATTAATTATTTTACAATTGGTTTGAAAATAGCAATACCTATCGTATTGATAATTCTTATAACAGATATTGTTTTAGGCCTTGTTTCTAGAACAGTTCCACAATTAAATATTATGATACTTGGTCTACCATTAAAATTACTGGTAGGTTTGACAGTTATAATGTTAGCATTACCGACAATATTTAAAGGGATTGTTTTAGCTTTCGATAAATTACCAGATATATTCAATAATTTATTTAAAGCAGTTCCTTTGGTATTTGTATTTGCATCGGAAGAGAAGACTGAAGAAGCTACACCTAAGAAAAAGAGTGATGCAAGAAAGAAGGGGCAGGTAGCAAAAAGTAAGGAAGTAGCCTTAGCCCTAACTATGGTTACCAGTACCATATTAATATCCGCACTAGGTGGATACGTAGGAAATAATTTGAAAGATAATTTAACATATTTTTTAACCTATGACTATACAGAACTTAGCTTTGAAAGCTTAAGAGCTCTAGCAGTTACTGTTCTATATCGAGTTGGAGTAACCTATCTTCCTGTGGTACTTCCTATAATGGTCATAGGAGTAGCAGCAAACTATATTCAAACAGGCTTCCTTTTTACTGGTGAACCAATAAAGCCTAAATTCTCTAAATTAAACCCTATTAATGGCTTTAAGAGGATGTTTTCAGCCAGAACTGCAGTAGAGTTAGTTAAAGAACTTGTTATGGTTTTTATAGTTGGTTATATTGGTTATAGCTTTTTAGCTAATAAAATAAAAAGCATATTGAATATAGGTTTTTTAAGTATAATTGCTATACCTAAGGAATTTGGAAATTTAGTGGTTGATATTTTCTTGAAGATTTCTATTTTTATGGTGGTTGTAGCCGCTATTGATTATTATTATCAATGGCGAATGCATAAAAAGGATTTAAAAATGACTAAGCAAGAAATAAAAGAGGAATACAAGCAGTCAGAAGGAGATCCTCAAGTAAAATCTAGGATTAAGCAAAAGCAAAGAGAGATGGCTAGCAGAAGAATGATGGCTAGTGTACCAGACGCTACGGTAGTTATAACCAACCCTACCCATATAGCTGTAGCTTTAAAATATGAAGAGGGTAAGGTGGCTGCACCAAAAGTTGTAGCTAAGGGTACTGATTATGTAGCTATAAAAATAAAGGAAATAGCAAAGGAAAATGAAGTTCCAATCATAGAAAATAAGCCATTGGCAAGATTGATTTATGAAAAGGTAGAGTTAGAAGATGAAATTCCAGTAGACATGTATCAAGCTGTAGCAGAGATTCTTGCAGTGGTATATAAAATGAAGAAGAAAAAGATTAAGAAATAAAGGGTGATAATTTTGGCTTTAGATAATTCGACAAAATTTAATTTGAAAAATCAGCAAGATACCATAATTGCCTTTGGGGTAATAGGTATAGTTTTGATGATGATTATCCCCTTACCTACATGGTTAATGGATATCTTTTTGGCATTGAATATAAGCGTATCTGTAATTATCATGCTAATTACGTTGTTTACTACAGAAGCATTACAGTTTTCTGTGTTTCCAACCCTATTACTGGTTACAACCTTATTTCGATTGGCTTTAAATATTTCTTCTACCCGATTGATTTTAAGTAAAGGTGATGCAGGTGAAATTATAAAAGCCTTCGGATCTTTCGTAATTGGTGGAAACTATGCTGTTGGTATCGTAATCTTTTTAATTATTGTAATTGTTCAGTTTATAGTTATTACTAATGGTGCAGGTAGAGTATCTGAAGTATCAGCCAGATTTACCTTGGATGCTATGCCAGGAAAACAGATGAGCAT
>DGDR01000046.1 GCA_002385545.1 Clostridium sp. UBA3947 | reverse complement strand
GTATTTGATTAAAAACTTCCCACATAGTATACACCTACAGCAATTATTTCTTCATCTACCAAGACATCACTTCTTCATATCTCAATGTTAAATCATCAATAACTTTTCTTATATAGGGACTTGTTTTTCCCGGCATGCTTTTTATATCAAAAAATAAGGATACTTTCCCTTGGGCTTTATCATATACAAGTTGTCCAGAAATATCCTTACAAACATATACTAGTTTAAGATCATAAACTTTATTTTCAAAATAAGAATCACAGTTTAAGTATATACTAAATATCTTTAAATTTCTACATCTCAAGCCCACTTGATTACTGGTTTCAGCTTTAGCAGCATCTTCTAATAATTGTCCTTTTTTTAGAACCCCTCCTGGTAATGCCCATATATCATCTTCCATAAGGTATCTTAGTAACACTCGACCAGCCTTATCAATAATTATAACGTTTACTTCACATTTAAAAATAGAGGGTCTATTTATTGAATTTTTTATTTTAACTGACTTTCCAAATTGATATAACATAGCAAATTACCTCGCACTATTTTGATTTTATTTTAAACACATTATGCTAAGGAATGCTTTATCAACTTGAACATCCCTTTTATAGAATTATACCATTTATTAACTAACATATTAATTAGTGATTGTTAATTTTCCCCAACTATTTTATGAACCCTTTAGGAAAGTCGTTAATCATTTTTACTCTTAATCTATATGTATTCAAATTATAAAAATAACTCTACTATAAAAACTACTAAACAGGAAGCTAAAGATACTTTAAATAAACTGCATCCTTTATAAGCTAGGAAAATAGCTGTTATAAGGGCAAACACTCCTGACCATTGATTATTTGTGGCCGTTAATATTGCAGGAAAGGTCATTACCGCTAAGGTAACATAAGGTACATAATATAAAAAAGAGCGAATTGTAGTGTTTTTTATTTCTTTTTGTATGAATGTAAGAGGGAGTAATCTTATTAAATATGTAACTGCCGCCATTACTAAAATATACATATATACATTAGGTCTCATTCATATCTCCCTCCTTTACTGGGAATAAGATTGCTGCTAGTCCTGCAATTACCACAGTTAAAATTATAATTCTAAAGCCTGGTGATATTAGCATAAGTATAGGTAGTTTTGTAAACATTAAACTAAAAAACATTGATACTATTATTATTCCAGCTATTATTCTATTATGTCTAGCTGGAGGGATAATAACTGCTATAAACATACCATAAAGAGCTACACTTAATGCACTAAGTATCCTTTCAGGAAGCAAGTTACCAGATAATATCCCTAAAAAGGTACCTAATGTCCAACCTGGTAAAGCCACTGATATCAATCCATAGGTATAATATGGATTCAATTTACCATCTATGTGAGCAGAAACGCCAAATATTTCATCGGTAACACCAATTGCAATTAAAAAACGATGTATAAAAGAAGTCTCCCTGCTTAATTTTTGCGATAACACACATGACATAAGAGAATATCTTAAGTTTATAATAAGTTGTGTCACTGCCATTTCCAGATACCCCGCAGAGGCATTAATCAATCCAAGGGAAGCAAACTGCCCTGCAGAGGTTAGGTTAGTAGCAGACATAATTATCGCTTGCATTACACTAATTCCTGCTTCTTTTGCTGCTATACCAAAGGTAAAGGATACAGCCAAATATCCCAAGGATATAGGAATACCATCCCTAATTCCTTTTTTCCAATAACTTAAATTACCTTCCACAATATCCCCTCTATTCCTATATAAAACTCTTTCTTTAATTCAACTATTTATTTTATCACTAGAGTTGAAATAAGTAAAATTGATTGAAATTTAATTGCATATAAAAATAAACCTACTAAAACATTAAACAAATGTTATATTTTGTTATATATGTTCTAATATGTTATTTTTGTGCTATAATATAAGTAAACGATTTAAAGAGTAAACTATAAGCACATTGAGATAGGGGGATACGAATAAACATATGAATAAAAAAAGCAACTTTATATCTTCGGTTTTTAGTGTACTGTTTTTTTTAGTTGCAGTGGCATTTATAAGTAAAATTGAAGCACCTACAGAAACCAGTCCTAAGAAGTTAGTAGCTGCTACCACAGATACTAGCAACAATTCTAGTTTCCAAAATAAATCATCATCTAATTCTTCATCAAATTCAAAAAAAGATAGTAGTTCTAAAGATGAAGGTAAATCAACTGCAGAAGATAATCCTCCTATAGGTAAAGATTTTACTATTGTATTGGATCCTGGGCACGGAGACTATGACCCAGGCTCTGTTGGTCCTAATGGAACCTTAGAAAAGGATGTAACCTTAGCCGTTGCTCTTAAATTGGGGAAGGTGTTAGAAAACAAAGGTTTTAAAGTGATTTATACAAGGAAGGATGACACTGTTTTCTCTACTAATATAAATACAGATCTTATAGCTAGAGCAAAAGTTGCTAACAATAACTCTGCTGATTTATTTATAAGTATACATCTTAACAGTTCTGATTATGCAGATGCTCGCGGTACCGAGACCTATTATCATCCAGTTAGCTCTAATGGTAAAACATTAGCAGAAAAGGTACAAGCTGAAATAATAAAAACAGTTAAATTGCCAGATAGAGGAATAAAAGCTGACGATTTTCTAGTTCTCCGTCATTCAAAAGCCCCTGCTATTCTTGTGGAGCTTGGATACATAAGTAATAGTGAAGATGAAGCTATACTTAGCGATAGCACCTACCAAGAGAAATTCGCTAAGGCAATAGCTGATGGTATTATTACATATTTACAAGTTAACTAAAACAAAAAAATCTATGGATATTAAAAATCCAATTAATTATCCATAGATTTTTTTATTATTAGTTGTATGCATAAT
>DGDR01000244.1:44888-45237 GCA_002385545.1 Clostridium sp. UBA3947 | reverse complement strand
CTGCTCCATCCCGCGACATGGTGGAGGGAGAAGGATTCGACCCTTCGAAGGCTTTGCCAACGGATTTACAGTCTGCCCCCTTTGGCCACTCGGGAATTCCTCCTTATTTGGAGCTGGCAATAGGAATCGAACCTACAACCTGCTGATTACAAGTCAGCTGCTCTGCCAATTGAGCTATGCCAGCATATTAAGTTTTAATGGTGGGCACAACAGGGCTCGAACCTGTGACCCTCTGCTTGTAAGGCAGATGCTCTCCCAGCTGAGCTATGCGCCCAATTTGATATAAAATAAGTGGAGGAGAGTGGATTCGAACCACTGAAGTCGTCTGACAACAGATTTACAGTCTGCC
>DGDR01000244.1:0-44637 GCA_002385545.1 Clostridium sp. UBA3947 | reverse complement strand
TGCCCCCTTTGGCCACTCGGGAACTCCTCCTTAATAAATGGAGCTGGCAATAGGAATCGAACCTACAACCTGCTGATTACAAGTCAGCTGCTCTGCCAATTGAGCTATGCCAGCAATTAATTTCCACAGCACAGGGCTGTCGACAAGGAATAGTATACCTAGAAGTTAAGCACAATTCAACTGCTAAAATAGCTTATTATATAAGATTAAAACGTTTTTGCTCAAATTATCGCTGTTTTTCTTCCTCTCAGACTTATATATATTTTATTTATCTACTTTTCTTAACTTTCTTACTCTGATATATACTCCTCTATATAATCTACATTTATATATTTTGAAGCTATGTCCTTAACTTCATTATAATCCTCATCGCTTAATCTTTCCTTCAGTAAAGAAAATGTTTTTATTATGCCTCTAGTTGAATTTTTATCAAGGAGATAATTATTAATTTTAGCATAATCTACTGGAGATATTTTTCGTCTTAATAATAGCAATTTAGTTTTCTCGCTGAGACTAAGATTTTCTAATATTTTACTAGATTCAACCTTAAATACCGCTGCACTTTCAGGATAATCTGTGATATCCTCTTCCTCTCCTTTATTTTCCTCCTGCCTTTTATCAACAACCACAAACTTATCCCCTTTCACCCGCTCCTCACTAGCCTGCTCATTTTCCCTTTTATCTTCTTCTAAAGTAGCTTTATTCTTATTCACTTCTTCCTTCTGATTTGCATCCTTTTTTGTAGTTTTATTGCTTTCAGCTTTTTCCTTCTTAAGGTCATTATTTTCTTTTATATTCTCTCTTTCATCAACTTTGCTATCATCAAGTAAGACTGATTCATTGTTCTCCCCATAGTTTACCATATTACTATTGCTTGAAAGCATTATGTAAGCAGATACAATTGTGCAAATTATAACTACAAAAGATAAAACTTTATACCTCAACATTCTCACCCTTATCTAATATATTTTTATAGTTTTTACTACTATCTTTCATTTTTTCATTTTTTAATCTTTTTATTCTAATTTTATTTAATATTCCAGATATTTTTTCATATATATTAATGAGGGGGTGTTGAATGCTTGAATAAAGTTAAAATACATTATAAAGATGAACTAGCATATTATGAGTTAGCCTATTTTATTAAAGACTATATAGACAAGAATACTATTATTGTCTGTATAGGAACTGATAGATGTATTGGTGATTGCCTTGGTCCACTAGTTGGAACATTTTTGCAATGCAGAAATTTTCCACTACCAGTGTATGGTTCTGTATCAGAACCTATACATGCATTAAATCTTGAAAAAAAGATTCAAGAGATAAAAACTCTTCACCCCAAAGCCAATATTATTGGAATCGATGCCTGTTTAGGAGATAGCGATAGTATTGGAGAAATTCAAGGAAGGAATTATCCCATTCACCCCGGAAAGGGTGTAGGCAAGTCGCTACCAGACGTAGGAGAAAGCTCTATAATTGGTATAGTAGATTCAACAGATAACAACGAACTTTTTACCAATAGAACCATTAGATTAAATCTAGTAATGGAAATGTCTAAAGTAATCGCTGATAGTCTTATTCATGCAATATACCTGACAAATAATCGGTTTAAAAAACCTTATTAAAAAGATTTGCGAATGTATATGGGTACATTCGCAAATCTAAAAATCAATATTTAAATATATCATACTATTATAATGAACCATAATTATTATAATCTAAATCATCAAGGTAGTCCAAGGCTTTTCCTGTTCCAATAGCAACACACTCTACTGGATTTTCTGCTATTCTTACAGGAATCTTTGTGACTTTAGATATTCTTTCATCTAGTCCGTGAAGTAAAGAACCTCCTCCTGTCATCATTATTCCCTTTTCCATTATATCGGCGGCCAATTCTGGAGGCGTTTTTTCTAAAACAGAATGAGTACATTCTACTATAGCTGTAACAGTCTCATCCAAGGCTTCTGCGATCTCTTCTGAATGAACCGTTAGATTTTTAGGTAGTCCTGTTATTAAATCTCTACCCCTAACTTCCATAGTAGTATTGTCATCTCTTTTATATGCAGTTCCTATAGTTATTTTCATACTTTCTGCAGTTCTTTCACCAATCATTAACTTATGCTTTTTTCTTATATATCCTATAATAGCTTCATCAAAATGGTCTCCTGCAATTTTTATTGAGTTTCTTACTACCATGCCATCTAAGGATATAACGGCAATATCTGTAGTACCGCCTCCTATGTCAATAATCATATTTCCACTAGCTTTTGTTATATCGAGCCCTGCACCTATTGCAGCTGCAATAGGCTCTTCAATTAGCCAAACCCTTTTTGCTCCTGCATTAATAGCTGCATCTTTAACAGCTCTTTTTTCCACTTCTGTGGCTTCACAAGGTACACAGACCATAACTCTAGGTGCAGAAATTCTTCTCTTTCCACATGCCTTTTTAATGAAATATTTGAGCATTTTTTCTGTAATGTCATAATCAGAAATAACACCATCACGCAAAGGCCTTATAGCAACAATATTACCAGGTGTTCTTCCTATCATCTGTCTAGCTTCTTCGCCTACTGCTAAAACCTTATTATTAACCTTATCTAAGGCTACAACAGATGGTTCCTGTAAAACTATTCCCTTACCTTTCACATACACCAATACTGTTGCTGTGCCTAAATCTATGCCCATATCTGCACCCATACCAAAAAACCACATCGTTAAACCCACTCCTACCTATATAACACTTTTTTATTTAATTTGCTATATCATTACAAATTTCTCTTAATATTATACTAGTAATGAGTCTAACCTTCAATAGCTTTATATTTCATTTTTGTAGCTTTGCCGCCTCGAATGTGTCTTTCTGATTTATTTAAATCTAATATAAGCTTAGCTTCTTTTGCAATGGTAGGATTTATTTTGGGCAATCTTTCAGTCATATCTTTATGAATGGTGCTTTTGCTGACACCAAAAATTTTAGCTGTTTTACGAATTGTTGCTTTAGAATCTATAATATAGTTAGCGACTTCAAGAACTCTTTCTTCTATATAGTCTTTCAAAGTGCTACCTCCTTAACTCTCTATTATTTATAAATATGCGTTTGAAGCTTCTTAAATTACCTCCCGCCAGTTAATAAATGGATTTCATCTATTTCCGGCGGGATACAAGTCTACTCTTTATTTAGAGGACTATACTTAACATATTTTGCTGGATCCACATATTTACCGCCATTAATAACTTGGAAATGCAAATGATCTCCATAGTATTCATTGGAGTAACTTTGTCTAGTCTTTCCTACATATCCGATGACTTGACCTTTTTTTACTGTATCACCAGCTTTAACCTTTACATCTTCCTTCAAGTTAGCGTATACGGTTTTAAGACCATTTTGATGGTTGATTACAACATATTGACCTAACTCAGTGTGATCATTGTCAACAGTTTCTACTTTTCCATCTAGTACTGAATAAACTTTGCTGTTAACATTTGCTTTAATTTCTATTCCATTGTTTGTTTTATAGGTTCCTATAGTTTCACACTTAACTAACCCTGTGGTAAAGGTTGTTGCATATTGACCTTCCACTGGCTTTACAAAAGTGTAGTCTGCTGGTTTAGATACAGCGGTAGAAGTAGCCCCTTCCTTAGGAACAGTAATTTTTGCTTCCTTCTCATTTTTAACCTGGATGGCATTAGGTATTTCTGTACTTTGTGCCTCTGGTTTATTTGAAGCAACTTCACCTTTCTTTACATTGCTTTCCTGTACTACTGGCGGCTTCGTTACTGTTTTATTATTTCTTGCAGTAACTGCGGCAATAGTAGCTACGATACAAAGACAAACAAATAATATTACATAGAATCCCTCCTTCTTAAAGAAATTTGATGATTTGTCAAATAATCTTTTGTCCATACGAACACCTCCATTTTGTAGTCTGTCCAGAGCTTAGTAAAAAATACATATTAGCGATGAAAATTTTTCCTGTTTTTTTTATAAAAAACGACAAATTAAACTGTTTATCATTCTTGGAATGCTTTAGATTTAAGACTTTAAATGAAATTAATTATAATCAAAATATAAAAAAAGCCTTTTCTCAGCATGGCTGAAAAAAAGCTCTTTTTTAGATATATAATCCAACTCCAAAACTTTATCTATTATTGTCAATTTTTCTTGACTAAAATTACTTTTCTATCTTCTCAATCCTAGTTCCCTGGTAATAGTGCGTCAAAATTTGTCTATAATCCTTGCCTTTTTGTGCCATTACATTAGCTCCCCACTGACTCATTCCTACTCCATGGCCATAACCAATACATTGAATTTTAACAGAGTTATCATTATAGCTAATGGTAAAGTTTGCGGAGTTTAGTCCTAGCATAGTTCTAAAGTCCTTACCTGCTATAACTATGTTCCCCATTTTTAGCTTTGTCACCGTTCCAGCTTCGCTTTTTTCGAGAATCTCCAATTGCTTATGTAAATTCGCTGCTGTTAGCTTAGCCTTTGGATAATTTTTATTTATTGTATTTGCCAAGTTACTATAAGTGAACTCATAGGTCTCCTTATATTTTGCAGCTATTTCCTCACCAGGGCTATCTACACTTTTCAAGTATGGAGCACTAAATCCAAAAACCGTTTGTGCATCCTCAGTTTTACCTCCACTAGTAGAAAAGTATTGTGGATTCATAACTAGCTCACCATTATAGGTAAGAACTTCACCTTCTGTAGCTTTTACAGCACTGAGTACCTTATTCCAATACTCATCCTTTTTTTCCTCAGGCCATAAACTTGTCCTACTTTCCTTGCTTTGAAACACTTGACAATGTACTGTATCACATAAATCCGCTTGGGAATTTTTACTACACCCAGCTCCTCCAATAGACCTTAAGTGGGCCAAAGCAAAGGTTCTGGCTGCAACTGCCTGAGCTTTTAAGGCTTCCAGTTCAAAATTAGCTGGCATTTCGCTGGCCACAACCCCTGGTAAATATTCCTCCAAGCTCATTTCTACTACCTTATTCTCTTTGGCCAAAAATATCTTTAATTTATCATCCTTAATCTTAACCTTACTGAATTCTATGCTATTAGGAGTTAATTGATAAGATTCACCAATGTCAACATCCTCACTCCTTTTTCCTTTAGCAAATATAGGTACTATTATAGGTATTACTAATATTAGTATTACTATTATCAACATCACAAATTTGCTTTTACTCAAATTTATAGTCCAAACAATTCTCTTCATCTTTTCCTCCACCGTACTTTTTATATATTAATCTATTATTTCAGCGGACTAAATATGACTTAGAAATTAGAAGTTAGACTTTAGACGTTGGAGGTCAGAAACTTTCTGTTATTGTTATAGCATCATGTGTAATGGAGCTAATGTATTAGATGTTAGATTTTTAATTAAAAAAATTCGACCAATGGCCGAATTTTTTATAAAAGTAATAAATTTGATTATTCCTTTATTCTAATTATATTAGCCCCTAATTTTTGAAGCTTTTTTTCAATTTCTACGTAGCCTCTATCAATATGATATACATCCTGAATGGAGGTAGTACCCTCTGCTGCTAACCCAGCTATGATTAGGGCTGCACCTGCCCGTAAGTCTGTTGCCTTTACCTCCGCTCCCGTTAGGCGAGGTACCCCTTCAATTATGGCACTTCTACCTTCCGTTCTTATATTAGCTCCCATTCTTTTTAATTCATTTACATGCATATAACGATTTTCAAATATTGTTTCCGTTATAACACTCGTCCCATTAACCGTAGATAAAAGAGCCATCATCTGCGCTTGCATATCTGTAGGGAAACCAGGATATGGCATTGTTTTTATATCTACTGGGCGTAGTTCTCTATCTCCATCTACTATAATACTCCTTCCAAACTGTTCCATTGAAAGACCACATTCAGTTAGCTTTGCTATTACTGGCTTCATATGTTCCTCCAGTATACCGTTAATTCTTATTTTGCTTTTAGTAATAGCAGCTGCTATCATAAAGGTTCCTGCCTCTATTCTGTCGTAAACGGGAGTATGGGACACGCCCTTTAGCTTTTTTACCCCTGTTATATGAATTGTATCTGTTCCTGCCCCTTTAATTTTTGCTCCCATAGAAATTAAAAAAGAGGCCAGATCTACAATTTCTGGTTCTGCCGCTGCATTTTCTATAGTGGTTTCCCCTTCAGCCATAACCGCCGACATCATAATATTTTCTGTAGCACCTACTGATGGAAAATCCAAGTATATTTGACTTCCTACCAGCTTATTAGTATAAGCTTCTACATAGCCATGTCCTAAACTAATATTAGCTCCCAAGGCACTTAAGCCTTTTAAATGCAAATCAATTGGTCTACTACCAATGTTGCAGCCTCCGGGAAGAGATATTTTAAATCTTCCAAATCTAGCTACCATTGGACCCATAATAAGAAAGGATGCTCTCATCTTTTTTACTAATTCAGCGTCTGGTTCGCAAGTAATTACCTCTGAAGTATCTATAGTTATGATATTATTTTTCCTATCAATATCCACTTTAGCATTTAAGGATCTTAAAACGTCACATATGACTATTACATCCTCTAACATAGGAGCATTTCGAATTTCACATTTTTCTCCGCATAATATACTTGCGGCAATAATGGGTAGTACAGAATTTTTGGCTGAACTAATATTTACTTCGCCTCTTAATTTGCATCCACCTTTTACTACTATTTTTTCCATATTGTCCTCCATAAAAAATTGTTAATAGCTTATGCTGATTACTGGTGTACCTATTATTACATAACTTCCAGATTCACAGCTACGAATGGCACAATTTATATCAATTAATCCATTGCCATTCTTAATTGGATTCCCTATCCCCGTATAGCCTGTTATACTGTAACCTTTCTGTATATGAATACTTGCTATATTATCAACATTAAAAGCCTTTAAAATACCCTTAACTTGTCCTTTTATCTTTAATATATCCTTTTCTGAACTTATAGCCTTTAGGTATTCATATCTCATAACCTTCCATGATTTTCTTTTAAGGAACTCGTCCATTTTATTTTTCTTAGAAGATATATTTTCTTCTCCAACAAGCTCTACGGTAACTTTATTATTCTCTTGGAAATAGCCTATAAAACCTTTAATCTTGTCATCATGGAATTCAAGTCTTAATTTAGGTCCTTCTGCCCCATTGTTTACTACCACTGCTTCCTTCTTAGTTGATAGTAAATCAAATATCTCCTTGCAGCTTTCATCTGGATTTCCACTTATGCTTAATTCATACCTTAACCCATACTCTATGATTTTTCCCTTAGTTTCCTTTAGAATGCTACTACTTATATCATTAATACTATGAGCTGATACTGTAACCTTGCTTATATAAATGATTAAAAGCAGTAGATAAATTGGAATAGCAATTTTTTTATTTGTCATTTTGATTCCCCCTATTATTCTTAGCTAAATTATTGCCAAAAATAGAGAGTTTATACACATTACAGCAGTACTAAATATATTATTAATATATACTTTTTATTAAAAAGTGTGAAAAAGCACTATAACTTAGATATCAAAGGTCAGAAATCAGAAGTCAGACATTAAGGAAAATTTTGCAGAACGCTAAATTTACTACATTCCAACAGTTCTAACATTATTTTATATCCAAGCTAAAGCTAGAAATTTAGCATCCTTTCACACTCTTAATTTTTACAATTTCCCATATAACAAAAAAAAGAATTCAGCTCAGCTGAATCCCAGTATAATTATCTTTACTTATGTAGGAGAAGCCCATTTTTTCATTGATTATCAACCCATTTGCTATCTTCACAGAGCAGGTCTACCTGGCCTTTTTTTACTCGTATAATACCTGCTGAGGTAAATAGCCTGTGTTCCTTTCCCTCAATGTCCACAAACCTTGTTACACTTGGTATTACAGTAGTTATTAAAGGAATATGATTAGGCAGTATTTCTAGTATACCTTCTTTATTAGTAATATTAATTCTCTTTACATCTCCTTGATAGAACCTTTTGTCCGCTGTAAGTATTGTTAATGTAAGTCTATCTAACATTAATCTCCCTTCCTGCTATCCCATAAGGGTCTTTGCTTTTTCTTTTACGTCATCAATACCTCCTACGAAGAGAAAGGCTGCTTCTGGAACATGATCCCATTTGCCTTCTAATATTTCCTTAAAGCCTCTTACTGTTTCAGCTACAGGTACATATTTGCCTTTTAGTCCTGTAAATTGCTCTCCTACAGTAAAAGGCTGAGAAAGGAATCTCTGAATTCTTCGGGCTCTTGCCACCACTAATTTATCTTCCTCCGAAATTTCATCAATGCCTAAAATAGCAATAATATCTTGAAGCTCCTTATATCTTTCTAGGATATTTTTAACCTCACTGGCAACCTTGTAATGTTCCTCTCCAACGATTCTTGGATCTAAGATTCTAGAAGTGGACTCTAAGGGATCTACCGCCGGATATATGCCTAGTTCTACAATTGATCTAGATAATACAGTAGTGGCATCTAAGTGTGCAAAGGTCGTAGCTGGTGCAGGGTCTGTTAAATCGTCTGCTGGTACATATACCGCTTGTACTGATGTGATAGAGCCATGCTTTGTAGATGTAATCCTCTCCTGCAGTGCTCCCATTTCAGTAGCTAAGGTTGGCTGGTATCCAACAGCACTAGGTATTCTTCCTAAAAGAGCAGATACTTCTGAACCAGCTTGGGTGAATCTATATATATTGTCTATAAAAAGTAATACATCCTTGCCCTTGTCTCTGAAATATTCTGATATAGTAAGCCCTGTAAGAGCCACTCTCATTCTAGCTCCTGGAGGCTCATTCATTTGACCAAATACCAGAGCAGTTTTGTTAATTACTCCTGATTCCTTCATTTCAAAGTAAAGATCATTACCTTCTCTGGTTCTCTCACCTACTCCCGTAAATACAGAAATACCTCCATGCTCCTTGGCTATATTATTTATAAGCTCTTGAATTAAAACTGTCTTACCTACACCTGCCCCACCAAAAAGTCCTATCTTCCCTCCTTTTTGGTAAGGTGCCAATAAATCAATAACCTTAATGCCTGTTTCAAACATCTCCGGCTCCACAGATTGTTCTTCAAAGCTTGGCGCTGGTCGGTGTATAGCATATCTATTTTCACATTTTATCTCCCCACCATTGTCTATAGGTTTACCTAAAACATTGAATAATCTTCCTAAAACCTCATCACCTACTGGAACAGAAATAGGCTTCCCTGTGTCGTAAACAGACATTCCTCTGCGTAAACCCTCAGTAGGCTCCATAGCAATAGCTCTTACAATCTCATCTCCTATATGCTGCTCTACTTCTACAACAACAGTTTTATTTCCCATTTTTATTTCTAAGGCATTAAGAATATTGGGAAGGTTATCTGAATTAAATTTAATATCAATTACTGGACCTATGATTTGAACTATTTTCCCTAGATTATCCGACATGATTTCCCACCTTTCTTAAGTCTGCGCTTCAGAGCCTCCCACAATTTCACTTATTTCTTGAGTAATTGAGCTTTGCCGGATCCTGTTATATTTTAATTGCAACTTCCCTAATAGATCATTGGCATTATGGGTTGCCCCATCCATAGCAGTCATTCTAGCACTATGCTCACTAGACTTTGCAAGTATAGCTGCATAATATACTCTCTCTTTTAAATATTCTTTTACCACTTCTTCAAAAACCTCTTCAAGGGAAGGCTCAAATATTATATACTCCTTAGTAGCTTCATCCCTATCGACTTCAAGGGGAAGTAACTTTTCAACTACAACTTCTGTTTTTACTGTAGTAATGAATTTAGTATATATTAAGTTAATTTCTGAAGCTTCACCCCTTTTAAAGGCTTCTATTAAATGATTAACTATAACCTTAATTTCTTCCACCGTTGGAATATCTGAAAGCTGGCAAGGTGCCGACATAATATTATAATTTAAGCTTTCAAACTCTCCCTTACCCCTATGTCCTATAAAACAAAGCACTACTTTTTCATTTTTATCCTTGCAAAGCTCCTTAGTTTTATTTACAAGATAATTATTATACCCTCCGCAAAGGCCATTATCAGAAGTAAATACTACATATAACTTCTTACCTTCTTTCGGACTATTTACATATAAATTATCCTTATGAACTTCTTTTAAAAGGTCTTGAAAAACGGAAGAAACCTTATCATAGTATAATCCATTGCTAAATAGGAGATTGCGACACTTTCTTAGCTTTGCAGTGGCTACTAGTGCCATAGCTCTTGTTATTTTTCTAGTCTTTTTTATGGATTCTATCCTTCTTTTTAAAACCACTAACCCAGCGGCAGCCAACTAAACCACCTCCTGTCTTCCTGGCAACATCTTTTTAGCCAACCTTTTATATTGAATATCTTGATTTACTTAGGCTCTTCTTCATTCAAGAATAATCGGTAACATTCACCTATAGCTTCTCTAAGTTCCTTCTCAGTCTCTTCAGTCAAGTCTCCCGTCTCAGCTATAGAAGCAACTACATTTCTGTGATAGGTATCTATGTATTCTAATAATGTCTTTTCAAACTCTCTTATTTTAGATATTTTTATACTGTTAAGATAGCCATTAACCGCTGCATACAAGATTATCACTTGCTTTTCCACTGGAATTGGATTATATTGCTCCTGCTTTAGCACCTCAACTAGCCTTTGACCCTTATCTAGCCTCTTTTTTGTCTCTTTATCAAGGTCAGAGCCAAACTGTGAAAAGGCTTCTAGCTCCCTGTATTGGGCCATTTCAAGTCGCAAGGTACCTGATAGCTTTTTCATTGCTTTAATTTGAGCATTACCTCCAACTCTAGATACAGAAATACCAGGATTTATCGCTGGTCGTTGGCCTGAATAGAATAATTCTGACTCTAAAAAGATTTGTCCATCGGTTATGGAAATTACATTTGTAGGTATATAGGCTGTTATATCCCCTGCTAAGGTTTCAATTATAGGTAATGCAGTTAAGGATCCTCCACCCTTTTCCTCCGATAGCTTTGCAGATCTTTCTAGTAGTCTAGAATGGATGTAAAACACATCACCTGGATAAGCTTCCCTACCTGGTGGTCTTCTAAGTAATAGAGACATAGTTCTATAGGCCACTGCATGCTTTGATAAGTCATCATAGACTATGAGTACATCCTTTCCCTTATTCATAAAATACTCACCCATACTACAGCCAGCATAGGGAGCAATATATTGCAAAGGAGCGCTATCAGAGGCTGTGGAGGATACTACTACTGTATAATCCATAGCTCCCATCTTTCTTAGAATATTTACTATATATGCTACTGTAGACTGTTTTTGCCCTATAGCCACATAAATGCAAATTACATCCTTTCCTTTTTGATTAAGAATTGCGTCTATGGCTATGGCGGTCTTTCCAGTTTGCCTGTCACCTATGATTAGTTCTCTTTGTCCTTTACCTATAGGAATCATAGCGTCTATAGCCTTTATGCCAGTTTGTAAAGGCTCCTTAACAGATTGCCTTTCGATAACTCCTGGAGCATCATGCTCTATAGGATAAGCTTCACTGGTTATAACGGACCCTTTACCATCTACCGGAACTCCCAAAGAGTTTACAACTCTGCCTATTAAGGCTTCACCTACTGGAACTTCAACTACCCTACCTATCCTTTTTACAATATCTCCTTCCTTTATTCCCTCTTCCGACCCTAATACTACACAGCCCACATTATCCTGCTCTAGATTTAAAGCCATTCCATATACTCCATTGGAAAATTGCACAAGCTCCCCTTCCATACAGTTATCTAGGCCATAAACTCTAGCTATACCATCTCCAATTTGAATTATAGTGCCAGAGGATACGGTCTCTATTCTGTTTTCAAATTCCTTTAGTTTACCTTTAATAATTGATGTAACCTCTTCAGGCTTTATAATCATAGCATTCACCTCTTATTTCAGCATTGCCTCCTTCAGCTTTTCTAGTTTTCCTTTAATAGTTCCATCTATTAGGTCCTCACCCACCTTAATAAAAATTCCACCAATAAGGCTTGGATCCACCTCCTCTTTTAAGATAATTTTCTTATTATATTTTTTATGAAGCTTTTCTAACAACCTTGCTCTTTCTGCATCATTTAGAGGAACTGCACTTCTTATCAAGGCTAGCAAAGTATTGTTCTTTTTTAAATGAATCTTTTCCATCTCATATAGCTTTTCCTTAAGGTATAAAATTCTATCCTTGTCCAATAGCACCATTAAAAAATTGTAGATTTCCTCTTCTATCCTACCTTTAAAGATTTTCTCGAAGGTTTCCTTCTTCTTAGACAGGGTTATTTCAGGATGCATTAGAAGTTTCATCATATCGTTATTTCCATAAATTAAATCCACTACTTCCCTTAATTGATTTAATAGAAGATCTGCTTTTCCTTTTTCCTCACCAAGTTCATATAGGGCTAAAGCATATCTTTGATCAAAATATTCATACATATTATTTCCCCACCTGCTCTATAAACTCATCCATTAACCGCCTATGTTCCTTTTCGTCCAGTTGCTTTTCTAATATCTTGGTGGCTAAAGCTAAAGCTAAGGACACCACTTGCTCTCGAAGCTCCGACTCTGCCTTTTCCCTTTGTCTCTTTGCCTCCTTCTCTGCCCTGTCAATAATCTCTTTCCCTTCCTCTTCCGCCTTCTTAATTATCTCTTCTCTAATTTTTTCCGCTTGAATTTTATAGGCTTCAACTAGAGCCTTTCCTTCCTTTTTAGAGGCCTTTAGCCTATTTTCACTTTCCAATCTGTATTGCTGAGCCTGTTTATTGCTTAACTCTGCCTCTTCTAACTTTTTACTTATTTCTTCTCTTCTTTCTGTGATTACTTTGTTAATAGGCTTGAATAGAAAACCCTTTAGTAGTAAGTATAGTATGAAAAAATTTATTATTGTAAATATGGTTGTTTGTGTGTGTATATCTAAGCTCATATTATCCAAGCCTCCTTAAAGCTACATTATCAATTAAAGCTTACCTGTTAGTATAAAGGCAATTAAAAAGCAAAATATAGCTGTAATTTCTGAAAAAGCAGCACCGATAACTAGCAGGCTCAATATTTTACTGCTAGCATCTGGTTGTCTGGCTGCTCCCTCTACCGCCTTGGAAGCTACCTTAGCGGTCCCAAAAGCTCCTCCTATGCAACCTAATACTGCCATGGCTGCTGCAATTGCGATTAAAGCTCTATCCATATCAAAATCCCTCCTTAATTTAATCCTCAGCAACTATTTTTATGTGTATCATAGTTAACATTACAAAGATAAGCATTTGAATGAAGCCATCAAATATATCAAAGTAAAAGTGGAAAGGAACCGGTATTCCGATATTTAATAGTGGACTTGCATCCCTTAAACTACTATAGGCTATACCCATGATTACCGCTCCTGCAGCAATATTGCCAAACAATCGTAAACTAAGGGAAACCACCAGCATTATCCTTTCAATTATATTCATTGGCAGCATTACCGCCACAGGATGCAATAAGCCTAAAAAGTATCCCTTAAGTCCATTTTTATATATGCTATAACCTTGTATAACTAAGAAGCTGACTAGAGCCATTCCAATAGTAACACTTAAATCCTCCGTTGGAGCAGGAACAGCTACCAAGGGCACCACATTCATAAGCAGCAAATAAAGCACCAAGGTCCCCACAAATGGTATAAAGCTTAAATAATCCTTACCCATATTCTCTAGGACAAGATTTTCTATAAGTTCATAAAAGATTTCCAGTATGGTTTGCTTTTTGTCTGGCTTTCTTTTGAGATTCCTGGTAAGCAAAAAGCAAATCAGGGTTAGAACAACTATTATCGCCCACTGCACCAGTACGCTCCTTGTAATTTCTAACTTTACTCCTAAAACGTTAATGGAAAGGCCAACAGAATTTTCAGACTCCACCTTACCACTTCCCTTCCAGTGACAGCTCTTTAATATTCCACAGAATCCAATAATAAGCCAACAGCTTTCATTAATTTACTAAATCCTTAAGGGCTATAGCCACTAAACCTATAAATTGAACACAATAACCTCCTAAAAAAATCAAGGCACTAAAGGCATCATTGAGGTAGAATATATAAGCAATAGATGCGGTACTAACTACTCCTATCAATTTAATAAACCAATAAAAGTATAAAAAGCTTTTATTTTTGAACATTCTATTGACATAAAAACTATTTACTGCTAGGTTAATGTAGGCCACAGCTAAACCTAGCAACATAACTTCTATAAAGCTATTGAAAACCATCAACTTCATAAACAAGCATATAAACAGACCTATAACTACATCTGCCATTAGTATTCCCTTAAGAGAGTAAATATTATGCTTACCCACTAATATAATCCCTCCACCTTAAATATTAATGTTATTAATATTTACCTTTTTTATTCTTTTCATTAAACCTCCGCCACTAATATTATTTCTATAATAGATGAATAGTAACTTTTTCCCTATGTTGCTTTGTTTTAAAAAAGTGTTGATACATAAACAGAACTGTTTGTACAAGCAGTAGAGGAACTTCTATCAAAAGGTAAGCTACATCACTGCTTTTAGAAATCAGAGGTCAGAAGTCAGACATTAAGGATAATTTTTCGGAATGCAAATATAGAATAAAAAAAGTCTGCGGCACAATAGTAAATCTATTCTTGTGCAACAGACTCCTTTAAATAAACATACAGGGCGAAACTATTTACCAATTAGTTAATGTGTTTTCTAGTGTAATATCCTTGCATCTTGAAAAGTCAATGATTTCTTCTTTAAGCTCTATAGCTTCTCCTTTATAAATTACTTTTGCTTTTATTCCTCTTGCTAATTCCTTAATTGCTGCTTCATCCAAATCTCCAATATATATATTTAAAAAGAAAGTTATATTCCCTTTTGAAAGCTTGAATACTGATCCCGTACCAGTTACATGATGGCTTGCGGAAGTGGAAAACAATACATTATCAGCATGTGGTTCTAATTCTAAGACAATTGCATCTATGTATGTCAAATCAAATATGCTTCTATTAGTAATTTCTAAAGTACAATATATGTCCATATAATCATTAGGATCCTCACTTGGTAGCTTACCATCAAAAGCATGAACAAAGGTAGTCTCCTTATCAAGTTCTCCATTATTATAGCTTTCTGCACGAGCTTTGGTACCTTCATAGGTTGAATCCCAAGTTATGCATTCCATCATTTTAGGTTTAATGCTTATTGGACAATATAGCTGCGTATATCCTAAAATAGCAAATACCATAATGACAATAACTGCTACTATAATTTTTACTTTATTTCTCATTTTCTCATCACCCAAAAATAGACATATTTATACATTTACCTGTTAAGTATATCAGAAATAATAGATAAAAAAAAAGACTTAGAAGTTATATCCTTCTAAGCCTCTCAATGTTTCAACTAATTATCTTTCAACTATAAGGGCTGTTCCCATACCTCCGCCTATGCAGAGAGTAGCAAGGCCCTTCTTAGCATCTCTTCTTTGCATTTCATGTAATAAGGTTACAAGGATTCTTGCTCCAGAAGCTCCAATTGGGTGACCAATTGCAATAGCTCCTCCATTAACATTTACCTTGCTCATATCAAAATTCAAATCCTTAGCTACAGCTAAGCTTTGTGCTGCGAAAGCTTCATTAGCTTCAATTAAATCAAGATCTTCTACAGAAAGATTTGCAGCTTCTAATGCAGCCTTTGTTGCTCCTACAGGTCCATATCCCATTATTTCAGGAGCTAATCCCTTTGAGCCATAGGATACAATCTTAGCTAATGGCTTAATTCCAAGCTCTGCAGCCTTTTCTGCACTCATTACAACTACAGCAGCTGCACCATCATTTATACCAGAAGCATTACCAGCTGTAACTGTTCCATCCTTCTTAAATGCTGGCTTTAACTTAGCAAGCTTCTCTACTGTTGTTTCAGGTCTTACGTATTCGTCTGTATCAAATACGATTGGATCTCCCTTTCTTTGAGGGATAACTACTGGAACTATTTCATCCTTAAACTTACCTTCTGCAATTGCCTTAGCAGCCTTAGCTTGAGAATCAGCTGCGAAAGCATCCTGTTCTTCTCTTGTTAAATTCCATTTTTCAGCTATGTTTTCTGCAGTAATACCCATATGATAGTCGTTAAATGCATCCCAAAGACCATCATTAATCATAGCATCTACCATAGTTCCATTGCCCATTCTCTGTCCCCATCTTGATGAGTTTAGAACATAAGGAGCTCTGGACATGTTTTCCATTCCTCCAGCAACAACTATGTCAGCGTCTCCTGCCTTAATTAACTGAGCAGCTAAGCTTACAGCTCTTAAACCAGAACCGCAAACCTTGTTAATAGTCATAGCTGAAACTTCCACAGGTAGACCTGCCTTAATCATTGCCTGTCTAGCTGGGTTTTGACCTAAGCCTGCCTGTAGTACATTACCCATTATTACTTCGTTAACCATTTCTGGCTTTATACCAGCTCTGTTAACAGCTTCCTTAATTACTATTGCTCCTAAATCTACAGCTGGAACATCCTTTAAGCTTCCTCCAAAAGAACCTACTGCAGTTCTAACTGCACTAACTATTACAACTTCTTTCATAGTTACCCTGGTTTCTATACGATATAAATCTCCTTCAAAGATTTATATTTGGCAACATAACAAAGGTTAATACTTTATAAATGTATCTATAACCTGTTGCTTATGCCTGCCACAGAAACCAGCCAACCCCCCTTTCCCTTTATATGTATTAATAACTTTAAATATAAAACCATATCATAAATTAATTATACATATAAAATAAGGGTTAATCAATATAATTTTGTTAAAAAATAAACAATCTTTATCCTTGAAACTCTGATAGTTTTTTTCTAGATTTACCAAAGTAATTTATGATAGCTTCGCATATTCTCTCTGACGCCTTACCATCTCCATAGGGATTAATAGCCTTACTCATAATGTCGTATTCCACAGAATCTCTAAGAAGTTTAGTTGCTTCTTCGTAGATTTTTTCACAGTCAGTTCCTACCAGTTTCACTGTACCAGCCTCCACTGCTTCTGGTCTTTCTGTCACATCCCTTAATACAAGTACTGGTCTTCCTAAATGAGGCGCTTCCTCCTGTAATCCACCGGAATCAGTCATAATCATATAGCATTTATTCATAAGATTATGGGTTTCCTTTGTATCTAATGGCGGTAAAAGATGTATTCTTTCTTTTCCTCCTAATTCCCTATATACTACATCCTTTACTATTGGATTTAAATGAACTAAATAAACTACCTCTGCATCTTCGTTTTCTTCTATTATCCTATTGATTGCCTTGCAAATATTATCTATACCTTCACCCCAATTTTCTCTCCTATGAGCTGTAACCATTATTACCTTTTTTGAATAGTCAATTTTGTTCAGCTCTTCATTTTCAAAGACATAACCCTCTTCTACTGTATATTCCATAGCATCAATTACTGTGTTTCCAGTAATGAAAATAGCTTCTTCTGCGATACCTTCTCTTAATAAGTTCTTTTTTGAACCAGCTGTTGGGGCAAAATGCAAATCTGCCAAGGCTCCAGTTAACTTTCTATTCATTTCCTCTGGGAAGGGGAAATACTTATCAAAGGTTCTTAAACCAGCCTCTACGTGTCCAACCTTAATTTGCTTATAAAATGCTGCAAGGGCTCCTGAAAAGGTTGTTGTTGTATCTCCATGCACCAAGATTATATCTGGTTTTTCTTTATCAAATACCTCTTCCAGTCCTTGAAGCACCATTGATGTAATACCTGTAAGGCTCTGTCTAGTCTTCATTATATTTAAATCATAGTCTGGAGTTATGTTGAATAAGTTTAGTACTTGGTCCAACATTTCTCTGTGTTGAGCTGTAACGCATACTTTAGATAATATACAGTCATACTGCTCTAATTTTTTTATTAAGGGTGCCATTTTTATCGCTTCAGGTCTTGTTCCAAAAATGGTGAGAACCTTTATTTTATCCATACATTCATCTCCTTAAAATTAATCCTTATGTTTAAAAAAGCCGATTTTCCAGCATATTATGCCTATTAGCATAATGATTACTAGTAAAAAATAGTATGATGCAAAGGAGCTCAGTTGCACAGAAAAAATCGCCAGTCCGCTTAACAATGCACTTATTAAATACATTATTAATACCGCTTGCCTTTGACTTAGTCCTAAATCCAACAGCCTGTGGTGCAGGTGTCCTCTATCTGCCTCCATAATGGATCTACCGTTAACCTTTCTTCTTATAATAGCAAAGACTGTATCAAAGATAGGTAAACCCATAGTTAATATTGGAACTACTACAGAAAAGATAGTTGCAGATTTAATGGCCCCTTCCATAGATATAGCCGCAAGGAGGAACCCTAACAGCTGTGCTCCAGTATCTCCCAAAAATATTGAAGCAGGATTAAAATTGTAGGGCAAAAATCCAGCAATGGACCCCATAAGAATAGCAGTAAGATACATGGCATTACTCCTATCCTTTGTCACTGCTATAATGAAAATAGTAATAGTAGAAATTAGGGAAACTCCAGAAGAAAGTCCATCTAATCCATCTATCAAATTCATGGCATTAGTAATTCCTACTACCCAAACTATAGTAATAGGTACGGACCAATAACCTATATCTAAGTATGATATATCATTAGTAAATGGGTTAGCAATCAACTGTATACTTACACCCATTATAATTAAAACCACTGCTGCCATCAGCTGAAAAAATAACTTTTCAAAGGGTTTTAGCTCCCATATATCATCTAAAATGCCACCTATTATAATAATAGTAGTTCCTAAAATAATTCCTATTTCTGCATCGGTGACAACTGGACCTTTTATCAAGGTTAAAAGTACAAAGGGTAAGTAAATAGCCAATCCCCCTAAAAGAGGTATAGGCTTTTTATGAATTTTCCTATTATTCTTTGGCTCATCCACCACCTTATACTTTAATGCAAGTTTCTTAACAAGTGGTGTAGCCAAAAAAGCTATTATGCCAGATACTAATATAAGAACAATTACATTTTCCATCGTTTTTATCACTTTCTATCTTAGTATGTTCCATCGCCTTCAAGAGAATCATCTTGATTTATCCATTGTTCTACAAGTATTTCCCTGTAGGTGTCCTTTGTATCTCTAATATAAACTTTTTCTATACCTGCGTTAATTATCATCCTTTTACACATAGTACATGAATTAGCCTGCTCTACTAATTCTCCAGTTTTTGCATCCTTTCCTACTAGATATAAGGTTGCTCCAATCATGTCACGTCTAGCAGCACTAATAATTGCATTTGCCTCAGAATGAACAGAACGGCAAAGCTCATACTTAGTCCCTCTAGGCACATTTAACTGCTCCCTCCTGCAAAATCCAAGATCATTGCAATTCATTCTTCCCCTTGGAGCTCCTGTGTAGCCTGTAGCTATTATTTCATCATTTTTTACTATTATAGAGCCGTAATTTCTTCTTAAACAAGTTCCTCTTTCTAGCACTGTTTCTGCTATATCTAAATAGTAATTATGTTTATCTCTTCTCTCCATCCTTATCCCCATCCTGTTACTTAAATAGTTTAGACTTTAGAATTAAATTTTAAACATATTGAAGGTTCATATAAAATTTCCATATCAAGTATATTATAAACTATATACCTAGTTAATCAAAGACTTTAATAATAAAAAGCTTTCCCCATAATCTGAGAAAAGCTCTTCTAAAATTACTGATTCTAATTTTTATTTTGTACCATATAATCTATCCCCAGCATCTCCTAAGCCTGGAACGATATAACCTTTTTCATTTAATCTTTCGTCGATGGCTGCTACGTATACATCAACATCAGGATGAGCCTCAGTTACTGCCTTAATACCTTCTGGGGCAGATATTAGGCAAACAAGTCTTATATTAACTGCTCCTCTTTTCTTAAGCAAGGTTATAGCATCGGAGGCGGAACCACCGGTAGCTAGCATTGGATCTACTACTATAACTTCTCTTTCCTGAATATCCTGAGGAAGCTTACAGAAATATTCTACAGGCTGAAGTGTTTCTTCATCTCTATATAAACCAATGTGACCTACCTTAGCTGCAGGTACTAATCTCAACATACCATCTACCATACCTAAACCTGCTCTAAGTATAGGAACTATAGCAAGCTTCTTACCAGCTAACATCTTACAGGTAGTTTTGCAAATTGGAGTCTCAATTTCAACGTCCTCTACCTGCATTTCTCTAGTAACCTCATAGGCCATTAGCATGGATACCTCTTCCACTAATTCTCTAAAATCCTTTGATCCAGTATTTTTGTCTCTAATAATAGCTAGCTTGTGTTGAATTAATGGATGTACTATGTGTGTTACTTTACTCATTAAAAAATCCCCCATTCATTATTTATTATATTTTTTTTCTATTTCACTTATTTTATCAACTCTACCCACATGTCGGCCACCTTCAAATTTAGCCTTTAAGAATGTATCAACAATTTCAATTGCTAAGCCTGGGCCAATAATTCTTTCTCCCATAGTAAGTATATTAGCATTATTATGTTCTCTGCAAGCATGAGCGCTAAATGTATCATGGCACAGTGCTGCACGTATGCCAGGTACCTTATTGGCTGCAATACCTATACCTATACCTGTACCACATATTAGAATGCCAAAATCGTATTCTGATGCCGCTACGGCTTCAGCTACAGGCAGTGCATAATCTGGGTAATCACAGGAAGACTCATCAAAGGCCCCAAAATCCTTAAATTCTATGTCCTTACTCTTAAGATAATCAATAATATAGCCCTTTAACCTAAAACCACCATGGTCAGATGCAATGGCAACCTTCATCATCTACACCTCCATACTTTTTTATTTTCCCCAAATTGTTTTCAGAAAATTATCAATTGGTTAAACCATTTTAATATTGCAAAAAAGAAGATAGCAGTAGTGTTACTTACTGATATCTTCTTTTAGCTTTAACAATAGCAAATCTATGTACTTTTTTAATGATTTAAAGGTTTCATTGTAAATAGCAATATCGCCGCCGAAAGGGTCTGAAATTTCGCCCTCTTCGCCGACATACTCGTTAAGTACATATATCTTATTTTTGAAATGAGGAAATAGACCTGCTAAGTAATTTTTAATACTGTAAGTCATAGTTAATATTAAATCACTATTATGAACTTGTTCCTCTGTAAGTTGTACAGCTTCCCTATTAGCTATGTTTACACCTGTATTTGCTTCTACTACCACTGCTGAATTTTGGGAGGTTTTGCTCCCTTTAAGTGCAGCTACTCCAGCAGAAGATGCCTTTACACCACTTATGGTATTATAATGATTAAATATAGCTTCTGCCATACAACTTCTGCAAGTATTTCCTGCACAAACGAATAATATATTCATAGCTTCCTCCAGTTAAACCTTTATTATATCAAAAGATGCTGCTTTATTTAAACGATTCATAATAGCAATTCCTATGCCCTCTTCTTCAAAGGCTTCAGAAAGAATAATGTCAACATTTTTATCATCTAAGGCTCTTAGGGCCTCAAAAAGATTGTGCGCTACCGAAGATAAATCTGCTCTACTGCCGAGAGAAATCACTTCCCCAGCAGGGTAAAAGTCCTTAGTTTCCTCCGTAGCCATTATGCCCACCTTTAAATTACTATCCATATAATTTTGTACCATTTCATTAATTTTTTCAATAGTTTTTTTGAAATCTCCCTTAATAATCTTTACCGTTGCCTTGGGAGCATAATGTCTATACTTCATTCCCGGAGCCTTTGGCTTAAAGTATCCATCAACCTTTTTCATTATAGCCGGATCAATATATATTTTTTCATCAACCTCTCTCAACATTTCAAGGGTAACACCGCCGGGCCTTAAAATACAAGGTGGATAGCTAGTGCAGTCTAGCACTGTAGATTCCACCCCTATCTCGCTTTCAGAGCCTCCTATTATAAAATCAACTCTGCCATCTAAGTCTTCTATACATCTTTGAACCTCTGTGGGACTAGGCTTTCCAGAAAGGTTTGCAGATGGGGCTGCAATAGGTAGGCCAGCTTTTTTTATCAGCGCTAGGGCAATTTCATTTTTAGGCATTCTAAGGCCTATACTGGGCAGACCAGCACTGGTTTCATCTGGTATAATACTCTGTTTTTCCAAAATAATAGTAAGTGGACCAGGCCAAAAACGCTCAGTAAGCTTATTTACTATATCAGGCACCTCTTTAGCATAAGCATGCAAATCATAGTCTGCAATATGTACTATTAAGGGATTATCTTGGGGTCTCCCCTTAGCTTCAAATATCTTCTTTACTGCCTTTGGGTCTAAAGCATTTGCCCCTAAACCATAAACGGTCTCCGTAGGAAAAGCTACTAAACCACCCTTTTTTATTACCTCTGCTGCTTCTTCTAAAGCTTCCTCATTTAAATTATTCTCTAGCATTTTTACTACCTTTGTCTTCATAGTACATTTCTCCTTAAAGTCTAAATTATCTTTATCATTATCAAACCTAAAATAAACCCTGAAAGCAGACCTACAGTACCTGCTATTCCTTCCCACTGCTTGTTAGACTCTGGTAACAGCTCTCCACAAGAAATATACAGCATAATGCCAGATGCCACCGCTAGACATGAACCTAATACATCCTTAGAAACACTTCCTAAGAATATGCCTAACCAGGCTCCTAAAGCGGTAGGTAAGGCTGTTATCAAAACATATGTAAGTATTTTTGAAATTCTAACCCTTGATAGCATTAATGGCGCCGTAACAGCCATTCCTTCAGGAATATCATGAATAGCTATTATTATGCTCATTCTCAAGCCCAAGTTTTTACCTGCCATAAAGCCACAGCCCATAATTATGCCTTCAGGAAAGTTATGTAGCATAAGGCCCAAGGCAGTAAGAAAGGCTACCCTGTTATGGGCGGTAGCTCCGTTATAGTTCTCAGGTATTAAATTATCAATAGTCATAACTATGAGAATCCCTATAATAACAAAAATAATTGTTCCAGAAAAACTCCAGCTTTCTATGGACTCTGGAATCAAGTCAAAAACAACTATAGCTAGCATAATACCAGCAGCAAAGCCCAAAATTCCACTCATAAGTCTCTTAGATGGGCTCTTTAAAAATACACCTATAGAGGCGCCGACCATTGTCCCAATTAAAGATATGGTAGAAGATAAAATCACCACAAGAATAAGATTTCCCAACTTAATCACTCCATTTCTATAACATTTTATTTATAGAAATGATTAATTATAACCTTGGGAGCTTATCAATAACCATAATGATTAATTACTAAACCAGAACTTAATGGTATCAATGGCCTCCTCTGAAAACTTCGCATTTACACATCTTTTATATAATTCCATAAGTAGCTTATACTTAATTAGCTTTCCCTTTGACACAATTATATAATAGCATTCTAAATCAGGATTAGCAGCCTTTAATTTTTCATATTCATTTTTTACATATTGATGATTATTTAGGAAATATAAATCCACTTCTTTAATTTTTTTATTCCTAAACCTAGAGCTAGTTAATATTATAATATCTGCATCTTTTTCCTTGTTTTCGCTCTTAGCCTTAACATGTACAAATATTACTTTTTCACAATGTAGAGTCAACTTATTTTTAAATAATCCCTGAGAAAGCTTCAATTTACCATGATAATACTCATAGCTTAAAGATTTACCATCCTTTTTCACTAATACAGCTATTATAATCAACACTTCTATTATAGCTAAATAGGCTATTAAAAATAAGTTAAAGGCTCCTGATATAACTAAGCCAAGGGGATTCATAAAAAAAATAAAGCCCATAATAAGCACAAATCTCTTATAGGAGCTATTTTGCTTCTTTATGGCTTTATTTATATTCATCAACTTCACCTCTATAATACTTTAAAATTCACTACCGCCCATCTTCTGCATTTTTTCTGCTTGGTCTGCAGTAATAAGGGCATCAATAACCTCATCTAAATCTCCGTTCATAAAGGAATCTAGCTTATATAGTGTAAGACCAATTCTATGGTCTGTAACTCTACCCTGAGGGAAATTATAGGTTCTTATTCTTTCACTTCTATCTCCTGATCCTACCTGGCTTCTTCTATCTGCAGCTATGCTAGCATTTCTTTCAGCTTCTGCCTTCTCGTACAATCTAGCTCTAAGTACCTTTAAAGCTTTTTCTTTATTTTTTAGCTGAGACTTTTCATCCTGACAGGTTACAACTAAGCCTGTAGGTAAATGTGTTATTCTTACCGCTGAATCAGTAGTGTTAACGCACTGTCCACCATGACCTGAAGATCTGTAAACATCTATTCTTAAATCGTTAGGATTAATCTCTATATCTACTTCTTCCACTTCAGGTAGCACCGCTACAGTTGTGGCAGAGGTGTGAATTCTTCCACTGGCTTCTGTATCTGGTACTCTTTGCACTCTGTGAACTCCACTTTCATATTTCAATCTACTATAAGCCCCTTGACCACTAATCATAAATACTATTTCCTTAAAGCCGCCAATATCTGTTTCATTAGCGCTCATAACTTCTACCTTCCAACGCTTAGATTCAGCGTATCTTGTATACATTCTAAAGAGGTCTGCTACAAACAATGCTGCTTCTTCTCCTCCAGTACCTCCTCTGATTTCAACAAAAACATTCTTGTCATCATTAGGATCCTTAGGTAGAAGCATGATTTGAAGTTCTTTTTTTGCCTGCTCTTCTCTTTCTGTAAGTTCCTTTAACTCTTCTTGAAGCATTTCCTTCATATCTTTATCGTCTTCTTGACTTATCATTTCTTTAGCCGCTTCCATATCCTCAAGAATTTGCTTGTACTCTCGATATTTTGTAACTATGGCTTCTAAATCAGCGTGCTCTTTACAAAGCTTTTGCCACTCTTTTTGATCTGCCATAACAGAAGGATCAGATATTTTTATGGATAACTCTTCGTATTTATTTTCTATAAAATGCAGTTTATCTAACATACAGCACTCAACTCCGAACTATTATTATTTTCAAAACTATAACAATTAATTATTATAACATATAGATTTTATCTTAATCAACGTGTATTTATAAAAATCCTTTAACCACCCTATGGTTTCCACCTAGATCCTTTAAACACTGGATTTCCTTAAAGCCTTTTTCTGCCATAATCTGCTCTACGGCTTCCTTTTGATCATAGCCTATTTCAAAGGCTAACAAGCCTCCATCCTTAAGGCAACTCATTGCCTGTTCTGTTATTTCCCTATAAAAACTTAGGCCGTCTTCTCCCCCAGAAAGAGCTAACTTAGGCTCATAATTCTTAACATCCTCCATTAAATTATTTATTTCCTCTTCCTTAATATAAGGAGGATTTGATACAATAACATCGTATTTTTTCTCTTCTTTTATTGGTACTTCTAGCAAGTCACTGAGTTTAAAGGCAACTCTTTCTTTAAGCCCTAGCTTCTCAATGTTACGCACATTAACTTCTTCAGCTATAGGGCTTATATCTAAGCAATCTACTTCTACATTATTGACCAAGGATGCAATAGCTATACCTATCGCTCCACTACCACTGCAAAGATCACAAATCTTAGTGTAGCCTTTATCTTTTATATCCTCTATAACAGCTTCTACTAAAATCTCTGTATCCGGTCTAGGAATAAGTACACCAGGCTTAATATACAAATCTAACCCCATAAACTCACATTCCTCAAGTATATATTTTACTGGCATCTTATCCTTTCTTAAATTAATATAGTGCATAAACTTTTCCACTAAAGCTTTTTCTATTACTTCCTCTCGATTGGTGATTACATAAAGCTTATCCTTATTCAAAACCTTAGCTAAAATCAGTTGTGCATCCAACAAGTAGCTATCAATTTCAGCCTTCTTTAGTGTTTCGTTACCTTTATTCAAGAGGTCTCCAATAGTCATGCCACCTTTAGATATTTTTACTTCCCTAGAATAGTCCATACCTTCAGCAGCCTTTAAAGCCACAATTGCCACCTGAAGCTGGGAAGTATCTGGTTCCATAGTAGTTAATTCCTGAAGCTTTAAGCCCGGATAGGCCATTATAGCTGAGAATCTCCCTTCGCTTTTACCCATCCATTTGATTAGCTCATAGGATAAACCTGCAACCAAAGGAAGGAGCAATATTCTATACAGTAGCTTAAACCAAATGGATTGAAACTCAATCATAGTAAATAGGGCTATGCTAACAATCATTACTATAAACATGAAGTTCGTTCCACACCTTGGATGAAATCTCTTGAATTTAGCTGCATTTTCTGGAGTTAGCTCCTTTTCATTTTCATAGCAAAAAATTGTTTTATGCTCAGCACCATGGTATTGAAAGACTCTCTTTATATCTTCCAGCTTTCCTACAGCATAAATATAGCCTAAGAATATAACCACACGTAGAAGTCCTTCAACAATATTTACAGTTATCCTGCTCAAATTCAATTTATAAAGTAGGTTAGATAAAAAAGTTGGCAATAGAAAAAATAACAATACAGAAAACCCCAAGGAAAAGATAAGAGCAATAGCCATTATAACATCATTACTTTTATCCTTAAAAACCTTTTTTAACCACTTATCAAACTTTGTTTCTTCCTGCTCCTCCTCAAAAAAGCTAGCAGAATAGTTTAGGTTTTCTATACCAACCTTTAAAGACTCAAAAAGAGAAACAGCTCCTCTAATAACCGGAAGTCCAAAAATTTTATTTCTCTTTGAATATGGTACTACCTTATCTACCTTTACCTCAATACTACCATCTTCCAGCCTTACTGCAGTAGCAATCCCCTTTTCTCCTCTCATCATAACCCCTTCAATAACCGCCTGTCCTCCAACAGAAGTCTTTCTAGCCATTACGCTCATCCTCTCTTTTATCCTTATGCATACTCTACTCTACTAATTGTAGAGAAATGCAAAAATCAATATTCAACACAATATAAATCTAACTTACGACCTAAAAATTATATCCTTAAAATACAAGAAATATGATGCATACTCATTATAACAGAAAATCATTCTCCAATAAACAAAAAAAGTGCTAAGATAATTTAGATAGCAAAGGTCAGAAGTGTGAGGTCAGATATTACTGCTCTGACACTTGTTTTTATAGGGCTGGTTCACTGTTTCTCTTGCTATATAATTATATTGTTTAATATATATTGACCCAGAAAATACAGTATGCTATAATTTAGTAGTTGAAAATTGTATCGATGCAATTCGAAAGAGGTGAAAAAGATGAGAGAAGGCATACATCCAGAATACTACACTGATGCTGTAGTAAAGTGTGCATGTGGAAATACTTTTACAACAGGTTCCGTTAAAAAGGAACTAAAAGTAGAAATATGCTCTAAGTGCCACCCATTCTTCACTGGGAAACAAAAGATCGTTGATGTTGGCGGAAGAGTTGAAAAGTTCAACAAACGATTCAACCTTAATAACGAAAATAAATAACCAAATTAGCGAATTAGTTATCCGAGATGCAAAAAAACAGGAAGTTAATCTTCCTGTTTTTTTGTATTATTTATTAATTTCTTTAGTAAGAAGAGCTTCCCCTTTACTCATTAAGGCTAAAAATTCCTTGTTATCCTTTGTCTTTGCCAGTAAATTGATTAGCTTTTCTGTAACCTCATCAGGATTAGCCTCCCTATATAATAGCTTTCTTATAGTATAGGCAGCATCTCTTTCTTCCTCACTATGAAGCAAATCATCTCTTCTAGTACCAGATTTATATATGTCCACTGCAGGGAATATTCTTCTCTCCTGTAGCTTTCTATCGAGATGAACCTCCATATTCCCTGTACCCTTAAACTCTTCAAATATCATGTCATCCATTCTGCTACCAGTTTCTATAAGAGCTGTAGCCAATATTGTGAGACTGCCGCCCTCTTCTATGTTTCTTGCAGCTCCAAAGAACTTCTTTGGCATAATCAAGGCTCCTGGATCTAAGCCTCCAGATAAGGTTCTACCTGTTGGCGTAATAGTTAAATTATAGGCCCTTGAAAGCCTAGTTATACTATCTAGAAGAATTACCACATCTTGACCTTGTTCTACCATTCTTTTAGCTCTTTCCAGAACCATCTGAGCTACCTTAGTATGATGCTCTGGTTCCTCATCAAAGGTAGAAAAGATAACTTCACCATTTATGGATCTCTGCATATCGGTAACTTCTTCTGGTCTTTCATCTATAAGTAAAACTATTAGCTTTACATCAGGATAATTTATAGATAAATTCTGAGCTACTTTTTTTAGAAGAGTAGTCTTACCTGCTTTAGGGGGGGCTACAATTAGACCTCTCTGTCCCATACCAATAGGACAGATTATATCCATCAACCTGGAGGCTAAATCTAACTGGCTTTTTGTCTCCAGTCTAAGTCTTTTATTAGGATAAATAGGCGTTAAATATTCGAAAGGCTTCCTGCCAACTGCTTTATCAGGATCTTCTCCATTTACCTTTTCAACATATAAAAGAGCCTTAAACTTTTCTCCCTCTTTTGGAATTCTTACCTTTCCTTCTATTTCATCGCCTGTTCTTAATTTAAACCTTCTTATTTGTGATGGTGAAACATAAACATCTTCAGGAGTAGAAAGATAATTTTTACCTCTTAAGAATCCAAAACTGTTATTTTCATTAATCTCCAAAACACCTTTAGCAGTATCGGATTCAATAAGCATCCCTTTTAGCTTTTCTCTCTTTTCTTCCGCACTAAGCTTGCTTTCTTGTACACTTTCCTCAGTGCCTTCCTTGTCATCCATATTATTGTAATATGGTTTACTTTCATCCCCCTTGATTTCATCGATACTTTCGCTATCATCTACATTTCTACTTTTAGGAGATATTTTTTCTGTTAGGACGATTCCGTCCTTCTCGATAGATTTTGGAGACAATTTAATTATTTCCTCAATCAGCTCACTTTTTTTATACTTTGTTAAGTTTTTAACACCTAGTTCCTTAGCAATTTTTCTCAATTCAATTATTGTCATTGTTTCATAATCTTTATTACTCAACATGTTACCTGTTCACACAAGATAAAAATCTTTTTAAATTCAAAAATTCATGTGTAAATCAGTGTTCACCTACCTTTCGTAAAATATTTAATTATAAAAAACAATTTAAACTTATAACAAAACTCTGGAAATTATAAAAGAATTAATAGCATTTTATGAATCGTTCTTTGTAATAACATAACATGAAAAATAGAAATGTAGAGATGTAACTCTATAATAACATATGATACTTTAATATTATATACAATTTGCTCTTTTTAATCCATACCCTTGCAGGTTTTTTTGCCAATAGTATACATAGGCTACTAAAACAGCCTATGTATACTCTCATAATAATTCATGATATACCATTAAATCAAAGTTAAAGCTATAACATTGCATAAATTTTGCTGTTAATTTCATTATATTTAGATATATATTTGCTCACCTTTATTGGCTGTCCAATAAAATAAACTGGTGAACCTGTGATATCGCATCCACCTATTATTAATTGTTTTCTTATTAAATCCTTTATATTATAGCTAATTTCATGCTCTTCACCACAAATAGGACAATTATATCGTACTAATATCCTTTTTGCTTTAGTTATTGTTACATTAATATTAGGCAGATAATCACTGATGCTTTTTAACTTAAAGATTGAAAGATCATAACTTTTATAGCAGTTACTTAAATCTTTAACTGCCAATCTAATAACAAAATTATATAGCATCAATACGCCTCCAATTAATTATTTATTTATAATATATAATTCTATATGTATAAATAAAATCCTTCCTAAAACAACTAGATTATTAAAACATATAATATATAAAATCTCAAGAATAAATAACCTTATTTTTCGGCCTTTTAAGACCTTATTTTTATAATAGGCCAGTCTTTTATGGAATTATTAAATTATTTGCTTTGCTATTTCCTCCAACTCTAAATATTTTTCTCTAAAGCTTCTATTTATAAAAAATTTTTCTTCTGCTTTTTTTACATTGTATCTAATGCTTCTTTTGCTGGAGATTTTAAAATCCTCTTCTATCTGCTTTAAATCCATGCACTTATAATTTTCTAGCAATAACAATAGCAAATATTTGCATTCCTTGTCCTTCAATATATTTCCTAACTGAGTCTTAGATATCCCCTTGTATTTGCATATAACATTAATGATTGTTTCATATTTATTAAACCTATAACTGCTCTTTTCCATGAAAAACACCCCTAGATTAAATTTACACATTTGAATTATTATCTAAACCTGTGTATTTTAATCATAGAGGTGCTATTTTATTATAAAAATTTAAGCCTTTATGTTTATACTTAGCTCTGTATTATGGGATGCTTGGCCAGCTACGCTCATGTCGTAATCTATATATATGTCCCCTCCATTATCATCGATATCCACCTTAATATTTCTTGTGGATATAACAAGTTCTAACACTCCATACGGAGTATTATACAGGGTAGTATATTTATTGTTTTTCTCAAACTCCATCTTTGCTGTAGTAGTTCCTTCTCTCATTAATACAACCTTTTCTGGATTTATTTCAAGAATAGTTGTAGTTCCCTTCATTCCAGATATCTCTGTTTCCTCATATTCAGCATAATATTTATTATCCTTTTTAAAATACTCCCCTGGAGTTTGAACTTCTATTATATCATTTTCACTAGCCTTGTAGTGACTAGTAATAGAAATCAATGCCTTCTTGTTCATGCTCTCACCTCTCAATCTAAGTTTAAGACAATATTTAAAGAAGGAACTATAATTTCAGTCCCTTCTTTAAATTATATTATAGCATATGTTTCTTATATAGTTAACTTCCCATTTGGAGTATTGATAACTTTTAATATTTTTTGAGTCTTGCCAGTTTCCGCATTTACATACACTATATAGTCAGAATTATGATTAGTACCAGCAAATTCATAGCATAATACTTCCTTATTAGTTTCTGTAGGTACTATTGCTAATTTAACACTATTCACTTTCAGTCTCTTACTTACAGCCTTAGCAGCCTCTGACTCTGTAATCTTAGGGGTTGGAATTTTTCTGTCACTATCGAAGGCAACTAGATACTTTTCTGCTTCCAAGCCAGTTATGCTACCATCATCTAAGGCTATTTTTACTTTAATTTGCTCAGGATAAACAGAAGTATCATCAACTATATGAATATAATTAACAATTACGTTATCCTCATAACTCATTTTATAGGTTTCTTTCATATCTTTATAGCCTAGCTTTTCTAGATATTTCTTCCCTATATCCACAGCCTTTTCCGCATCAATAGTTGGAGAAGAGTACCCTCTGTTATCCAATAAATATATTACCTTACCGCCATGCTTACTTACCTCAACCACCACATTTTCTCCTTTAGCTCTACCCTTCATACTAACAGTAAAGCTATAGGCAGGAATCTTTTGATTTCCTTCTGTTTTCCTCGTTTCTATTTTTTCCACAGAATTTTTATCCAGTATTGAACTTACTACTTTCTTGGCCTCTTCCTCAGAAATCTCCTTTAATTCGTTTACCTTTGGCTTTATATCTAAAACATTGTCAGAGAAGGGGCCATCATAAATCAGGGCTGGATAGTCAACTACTTGCTTTTTAACTTCCTCAAATTTTTCTGATAAAAAGTTTTGCTTTTCTGCTGCCATAACACCAGTTATTTTCTTTCTAATTTCATCCCACTTTATATCTCCTTGATTAATATCTGCTAACACATTACTAAGTTGGTTTTTTAGCTTATTAGATTGCTCTTCAAGCCTTTCAATTGTTTTATACTCCTCGTCAGTAATTTCCCTACCATCAGAATTAGCCTTTACCAATGTATAACTATAGTCTCCTACCTGAGAAAGAAATTTTGTGGTATCCTGTGTAACTTCTACAGGGATAGGCAAGGAATTAAGCTTGTCATTGGCTGCAGTAGCGTCCTTATATATGTCTTGAAAAATCATCATGCTATGCTCCTTTGAATTAACCACTGCAGACTTGCCTAAATTATCTTCTATATTTTCTATATTATTTATAAGTTCATATAAATTTTTACTGTATTCTCCTTGCAAATAATTCCTATAATCTTGTCTTTCTAAGGTCATTAATATAGCATATGTAGTAGAAAAAACTACAATCATGGTTGCAGATAAGGTATAAAACATTCTTTTTTTAATCATTTCCATATATTCCAACCTCCTTACTATTAGTATCCCTTTGAATATAAGTGGTTATTCATATAATATTTAGCGCTGAATAAACTAAGATTTATATAGAATCTCACTTACAACATAAATATCAATAATTATGTTTATTACTACTAAAATTTTATGTATAATATAAATTAAGCTTGAGATTGGAAATCAATACCGAGAATTACAGCTTAGATTATTTAAAGGATGAAACATATGCGTACATTAATACTTTCAATTTCTGCTGGTGGCGGGCATGTAAATGCCTCCGAAGCTATGGAATGCTATATTAAATTAGACGATCCAAATAATGTAGTCAAGATAGTTGATACCATAAAATATATAAACCCTTTATTAGATAAAGTGGTTATTGGCAGTTATCTTAAGAGTCTAAAGCTGTCTCCAACCTTGTTCGGGAAGCTATACGACTTTGCAGAAACAGGAGAAAGCATTGCAACTTTTAGCAATAAATTAATAGAAATGATTATCCATAAGCTTATGCCACTTATTGAGGAATTCGTCCCTGATATAATCATTGCCACTCACCCCTTTTCAACAGAAATGGTATCCATGTTAAAGGCTAAGGGCATGATTAATATACCGGCTTTATCAATCTTAACAGATTACGCTCCCCATAGCTTTTGGATTCATCCAAACATTGATGCCTATGTTGTATCTACCTTAGCTATGGTTGATGAAATGGTTAAGAGAGGTGTAGATAAAAGTATTTTATATCCTCTAGGAATACCAGTTAAGCCAAGCTTCTTAAAAAAATACCCTAGAGAGGATACTTTGAATGGGTTAAATTTAAATCCTGATAAAAAAACGGTGCTACTGATGGGCGGTAGCTTGGGACTAGGCAAAATTTGCCTTCTTTATGAAGAGCTTCAGAAGGTAGCTATGGACATACAGATTATTGCTATAACTGGTAGCAACAAAAAGCTATTTACCCAATTAACAGAATTAAGTAACAACTCCACTAAGGATACCCGAATTATAGGCTATACTAACGAGGTGAACAAGTATATGCAGGCCTGCGATTTACTTGTAACCAAGCCTGGTGGCCTTACCATTACAGAAGCATTAATAAGCGGTATCCCTCTGGCAGTATTTTCTGCCATACCAGGTCAAGAGCAAAAAAACGCAGAGTTCTTACTTAGTAATAACCTAGCCGTTTCTCTAGGGGAAGGTAAAAACTGCCACACTATTATTAACAGCCTCTTATGTACCCCCGAAAAGCTAGAGAGCATGCGTAATAATTGTTTATTATTTGCTAAGCCCAACAGCGGATATGATATTAAAAATTTAATGCACAAGCTATTAAGCGAAAATATAAATAACTAAGGGACTACTGTAGAGTCCCTTTTAATTTATTATAAATTTCAACGATTTTAAATTTAAATTGAATATTCTCGCTGTCATTATTTATGTATTGTAATTCTTCATCACTTAATACTTCCTTCATTTGCTCAAGAGTTTTTTCTTCAGCAACTTCACCCTTAGTAATATCTATAAAGCACAACGGGGGAAACATAACGCACCACCAGTTTTCCCCACTGGCGTTACCTATCAGAATCCTATAAGCTTCATAATTACCCTGAGGCAATGTTATAGGTCCATAGGTCTTAACAGGAAAGTTTTCCTTGGACAACTCACTATTAACCTTATAGCTATACCCATTTTCCTTAATAACCCTTTCTGCTATAGACTTTATTTCATCATTGTTCCTTTTCAATATCTCCCTAGATTCCTCAATAGTTGTACACTTTTCTAGCTTTGGAGCTAGAAATTTTAACACTTCATCTTTCACCTTCAATTTTAAGTTCTGATCTTCCTTGCTATCACTATTTGCTATAACGTGAAAACGGATTAGTTTACTACTAATGGAGCTTAACATTTTCTTATCCTTTTCCGTACTTGATAAAACTATAGCGTAAGCTCCTTCATTTACTGCAAAACCAATAAATATTAAAAGAAAAACTACTAGTATGAATCTTTTCATTTATATATCCCCCTTTTTGGCATTCATACTAGTAATCTTTTCCATATTTCAATAAATTATACACTTTTTTTATTTTCTTGTTCCAATTCTTCTAGCTTTTACATCAACATTAACATCAATTTCTGCATCCTTAAAGGCTTTTTCCCAATCACCTTTTACTTTTTCCCAAGTGCTAGGCATAAATTTAGTTATTTGCTCTCGAAATCCAAAGATATCCACACCATATTCCCTTTGTACTCTCCTCGCTATTTTTTGGCCTTCTTCACTGAGAGAGTTACTGAAATATTTTTCAATTTCTTCAATGGTATCATCATAAAAAAGTTCTCTATCCACCTTATATTCTTTTATTCTACCTTCTATATCAATATTAATTTTAAATAACAATTTACCGTTATCCTCAGTAACCTTTATCTTTCGTTCTAGATTATCTATTTCAAAATCTATTGGTACCTTATCCTTATATATAACCTTTTTGCCGCTTATTAGCTTCCCTCTTAACATTTCTACTACAGTGGTATCCTGAGGTGATAGGATGCCTACGTGCTTATATCCTTTAATAATAGCTATTCCATCTATTAGCATTTCATTTTTATCCTTATCAATCTTAATTGCAGGTATTATAGCATTACCGTTATCTCCTAATAAAATAAGAAATTCATTTAAATTCACCGGTAAAATAGAAGCATTTCGCTTGCTGCTCTCCATTAGACCCGTTAGATATGTTCCTAAAGTCTTTTCCATTTCAATATTAAAGTTAAAGAACTCTTCCACATTACCCTCTGTCATAACCACATACATTGTTCTATTTACAAGGGGACTTCTTGATAAAAAATCAGCTATTTCCTTAATCTGCTCAGGATACTGAAGCAATTCATCGCTTAAAAGCAGTAGCTCTGAATGACCTAAATTTAAAGTTCTACTGCTCTTGGAAACAGCATTTGATAAAGCATCCTCCATAGAATACGCAGGAGTCTTAACGAATTTATCAGAAGATATTTCTGGATTTTGGGAGGTATATTTACTGATATCTGGAAAAGCAAAGGTTACATTTAATCTTTTCAAATCCCTCTCTCCAAAGGGCTCTCCCGGCTTAACATCTTCTAAGGCTTTCTTATTTCGAATATCCTTCCCTACATCCACTCCAATTACTGAAACAAAAGCATTTCTATCTATCTCTACCTTATCCCAGCAACCAGTTAAAAAAATACACATAAAGACTAAACCCAAAGCCATTGCCTTTTTCACGCTTCCTCACCCCTTGTATTATTATTTTTACTTTTGCCAAGCATTAATAAAAATAAAGGTATTATAAGCAAATTAATTACATAGTTAAAAGGGGCTATCAAATGAATAACACTATATAACTCGGTAATATTATTAGGGTACATAGCAACTAAGTATATAAAAGGTGCAAGAATTAAGGCCGAAAATCTTATATCCCTTAAGGGTAATGCATCACTTAATATATAGGCTGAATAAGTAAAACCATTGGAGAAAGTTGTAAAGAAAAAGATAACCCATAAACACATCACAACTCCGTCCCATCTTTCTACAAAGGCTCCTGGTATCTCAATGCTTCTGATTAAATCTATAGCTGGCCAGAGAAGCTTCTTAGTTTCGGAGGTTGTAAGAACAGCTATACTGGTTATGGATATTATTATGTAAAATATAGCTATGAAAATTATACTGTATCTAATTCCCTTAAAGGCATCTTTTTTATTACTTAACTTTGGTAAAACAATATAAACTATTTCTACTCCAGTGAAGGCAAAAGCAGCTGTAGGTAGAGCGTATAAATAAGATCGTATATCCTGGCGAAAGGCTGGTAGTATATTAGTATAATCTGTATGATTCAATGTAAATAGCACCACTATAAAAGCTGGAACAAACATTATCCATAAGGTGATTTCATTAAACTTTATATTGGTTTTTACATCCCCACGAACAATATAAACTCCTGCTATTATAGTGATAGCTATAAGAAACTCCGTTGGGGTCTTTGATAGCAAATACATCTTTACAACCTCTATAAAAGCCCTCATGCCAAGGGACACTGCAAAGAAGGTTGGCAGGCACATTATTATTAGTATAACAGCTCCTATTATACTTCCAAATTTCGTCTTAATAATATCAGTTATAGTTCGAAATCCATTGGCTCTTATAGCTGCTACTACCAATTTAAGAAGAATCAGGTTTATAAAGGCTGCTATTATGGTTTCTAGCCAAACATCCCCTTCCACCATAGCTGCTAATTCCCTTGGATATGAGAATATACCAATACCAACCACTGTTACAATAATTGTAGCTATAAACCCATAGGAGGTTATATAATTATCCTTATCCATTGTCATTCCTCCACAATCATATTACTTTTGTCTAATCTTATCCTGAGGATTAATGTATGCAGGTCTTTTCTTAAAAAATTGCAACGGCGCTCTAATAAAGAGGTCTTTCAAATCGCTGCTTCTAGTGTTAACTGCTGGTGCCATATATGGCACACCAAAGCTCTCAAGTTTAATAAGATGAATTAAGAAAACTATTAACATTAGCATAATTCCGTAAAAGCCTATGATTGATGCTGCAACAATTAACGCTAACCTAATAATCCTCTGTGAAGATATTACTTCATAACTTGGTGTTATGAAGGTAGTTAAGGAGGTTAGAGATACAATAATTATCATAGCAGGACTAACAATTCCCGCTGTTACTGCTGCCTGACCGATAATCAGACCACCTACAATACCTATAGTAGAGCCAAGTCCACTGGGCAATCGTAAAACTGCCTCTACCAATAAGGCCATACTGACTTCCATGATTAATGTCTCAATAAAAGCTGGAAAAGGTACGCCTTCTCTAGAGGCAGCTATAGCATAAAGTAATCTTGTCGGTAAAATAGCTGTATGAAAAGAAGTAACAGATACATATATCGCAGGCAAAATAATAGACAACAGTATGGCTATGAACCTTACTAATCTAATAGTAGAAGCATATAACCATCTTTGGTTGTAATCATCTGGAGATTGGAACAAGGCCGCTAAAGTAGTAGGAACTAAAACGCAAAAGGGAGTATTGTCTACAATCAAGGCTACCCTTCCTTCTAATAGGGCTGCCGCTACCACATCTGGCCTTTCAGTGCTCTGTACCTGCGGAAATATGGACCACCTGCTCCCTTCCAAAAGCTGTTCTATGTAGCCACTATCTAAGATTGCATCTATTTGGATTTTATCTAGCTTTTCTCTAACCTGAGTTAGTACATCTTGATTTACAATATCCTCAATGTACATAATAGCTATATCTGTCTTGGATCTAACACCTACTTTAGTACTTTCAACCTTTAATCTACTGTCTCTTAATCTTCTTCTAACAAGGGCAGTGTTAAATCTCATAGTTTCAACCAAAGCCTCTTTGGGCCCTCTTAAAACACTTTCACTTGTAGGCTCCGACACGCCTCTTGCAGGCCAAGCTCTAGTAGCTATAATATAGGCTACTTCAATACCATCAAACATCAAAATTGTGTCCCCTGAAAGCAAGGCATTTATTGCTTCATCTAGCTCATTTTTCTCACTAATATCAGTAACTGTAAGTAAAGTATCCTTTATTTCTTCAATCTTATGAGGTCGATCTCCAAAAATCATTAGGGTTTCCATAACAAAATCATTAAGTAGGTTTTTGTCCGCCAAGCCCTCAATATAAATGATAGCTGCTTCCCAAGGGCCAACGTAGAACCTTCTAAATATTACATCTGTATCATTCTTAAACAAATCCTTTAAGTATTCATAATTATCTTCTAAATCAGCATAGATAGTCTTCCTAAGTACTTCCTTCAAAAAAACTCACCCCTTTATCTTATTGCACAAATATAAAAGGAAAGCTATTCCTATATATAAAACCCCTATAAACCTTGCTTTCTTAGCCTTTTTCACTTGATTTCTATTCAAAAATTCCCTACCATCATATAAAATAACCTGCAGACTAAGTATAATAACTAAACCAAGAAAATACTCATTAAAAAGCCCTAAAATCATAAAAACTCAACCTTTCTCCTAAAAGCACTGAACTCTAGATAAATACTATGTTGCATTTTATTTTTATCTTTATAGGGGAAAAATATTCATGAGTTAGAATATAGAGGCTGGAAGTTAGATAATAGAAATTAGATTTCAGCTATTAAACAAAAAATTCAGCGGTGGGCTGAATTTTTAATTATAATTTTAAATTGTTATATGGTACGAGTTATGAATACCTCTGTGTATCTTTCCTTCATTCTTTCAAAGCATCTTTGTGCCTTCAGCATGTCATTGAAAAAGGCAAATACGGTAGGGCCACTACCGCTCATTAAGGCGTTTAAGGCACCTTGCTTAACCATTTCCTTTTTAATTTCCTTTAGTATATAATGCTTTTTCAAGGTAACATTCTCCAAAACATTTTTCATTAACGCCGCAGTGTCTTCTAAGTCATTTCTTTCTATAGCCTTAATAATATCTGTAGTTTTTGGATGAAGGTTAATTTTATTAATATCCAAGGCTCCATATACCTCTTTGGTTGAAACGCCAAAGTTAGGTTTAACCACTACTAAAATATGGTTTTTAAAAGGCTTTAAGGGCTTAACTATTTCTCCAATACCAGTGCACAAAGCTGTACCTCCAATTAAGCAGTAGGGTACATCTGCACCAATCTGAACTGCTAGTTTAGTTAATTCTTCATCGGTAGCCTTCACTTGATATATATCCCTCATTGCTCTTAAAACTGCAGCAGCATTGGAGCTTCCACCAGCCAAACCTGCTGCTACAGGGATGTTCTTTCTTATATTGATGGATACTCCACCCTTTATTCCATAAGTATCCATAAAAAGCCTTGCTGCTTTATAGGCCAAGTTTCTTTCATCGGTAGGAATATAGGGGACGTTGCATTTAATTTCTATACCTGAATCACTCTTTGTGATATCTATCAAGTCGTAAAGCTCGATATTTTGCATAATCATTTCTAACAGATGGTAACCGTCCTCCCGCTTACCAACTACATCCAAAGATATATTAATCTTTGCATAGGCTTTAACTAACATATTTTACCTCCACGCAATTAAATCATAAGTATATAAATCCATTATGATTAAAATTGCAGGAAATGTAAAGATGAAAAGTTACTATCCCATTGCCACCTTCTCCAACATGGAGCTTTCCATTCGACTCTTTACAATATCTAATAAAGGCTCATATTTTTCCAAAAATACCATAATAACATCCCCTACCTTGGCATTATCTAAAGCTTCCACAAGAGCCTCCCTTTCATTTTCTAATATTTTTACCTTACTTTCATCAAGTAGTCCTGCCTCCATAACTCCCTTTTTAAGTAACTCAGCCACTTCTCCTTCTTTTCTTCCTCTTTTATCATCATCCTCTTTAATGTAAATATAATCAAAGCATTGGCCTGATATTCTACCTACCTCTACTATATCCTCGGCCAGTCTATCTCCTGGCACTCCAATTATACCAATTAGTCGAGTATGCTTTATTTCCTTCAAGGCCTCTGCTACTGCCCTATATCCCTCTTTATTGTGTCCATAATCTAAAATAACTCTAGCTCCCTTCACATTAAACACATTAAATCTTCCGGGATTGTTGAACTCATCTCCAAAAAAGCTGCTAAGTCCCTTACTTATAATTTTATTTTGTAACCCTACAGAAACCAAAGCTGCTACTGCTGCAAGACTATTTTCCACATTAAATTTAATCTTCCCCATCATAGTTATTGGTATATCCTCAACCTTAATGATTTTTTCAAGCTTATGCTTTTCCTGCACATAAATCCAGTTGTCCTTTACATATACTCCTATGCCATCGTTGGCAATAGCTTTATGCAAAAGAGGATTTTCACAGTCCTTAGAAAAGATTACTAAATTACTTTTAATTCTATCTAGCAGCCCTGCAGATACCTTATCATCTCCATTTATCACTGCATATCCTTCATCCTTCACTGCCTCTACCACAAGGGCTTTTACATGAGCCAAGCTATTCAAATCATTAATTCCATCTATACCTAAGTGATCCTCAGTTATATTAGTAATAACTCCCACATCTGCTAGGTCATAGGCCAGGCCCTTTCTAATTATTCCTCCCCTAGCGGTTTCTAGGACTGCAACCTCCACTTCCTTATTTAAGAGAACAGAAAGCGCACTGTTGTAGCCAGTAGTATCCCCTTTATCAATACATTCATTGTATATATAAATACCTCCAGTAGTAGTCATTCCTGCCTTATAGCCAGCACATTGCAACACATGACCAATTAACCTTGTGGTAGTTGTTTTACCATTAGTTCCAGTCACCGATATTATAGGTATAGAAGCCTTACCATTGGGAAAAAGCATATCCACAATAGCTTTGGCAACCTCCCGTCTTTTGCCCTTATAGGGATAGTAATGCATTCTTATGCCCGGTGCTGAATTTATCTCTACTATAGCTCCCTGTTCCCTAATAGATTTTCCAATATCTGAGCAACACAAATCTATGCCACAAATGTTTAGACCTAAGGCTGCCGCTGCTCTAACACAAATTGATTTATTTTCCTCACATATTTCATCAGTACAATCTATAGCCATACCACCCGTTGAAATATTAGCATTTTCTCTCAAAGAAAGACTTTTACCCTTTTCTAATACACTATCAAGTTCATAGCCTGCTTCCTTCAAATAGGAAATCATAGCTTCATCAACTTTTATCCTAGTCATGGGCTTTTCATGTCCATCCCCTCTTCTAGGATCCTTGTTTAATTCCTCAATTAGCTCCTGTATAGATTTGTGACCATCGCCAACAATGAAAGGAGGTATTCTAAGGGCAGCTGCTACTACCTTTCCATCTACTACGCAAACCCTATAATCCCTACCCTGTATGTATCCTTCAATCACTATATCCTTATATTTTTGAATCAATGAATTATAGGCCTTTATAAGCTCCAAGCGATTTTTAATATTAACTATTACTCCTTTACCTTGATTACCAAATTGGGGCTTTAACACTACTGGATATCCGATTTTATCTGCATAATACATCAAATCAACAGTTCCCTTTACTTTATAGCCTTTAGCTACAGGTAAATTATGCATAGCTAATATTTCCTTTGTGGCTAGTTTATCACAGGAAATATCCACACCTACCGCACTGGTATCACTACATATAGTAGCCTCAAGTATTTTCCCGTACCTTCCATATCCTAACTGATAAAGCCCTGTATCACCTAATTTTATTACAGGAATACCTTTTTTCTTCGCTTCTATACATATAGCCTCGGTACTAGGCCCCATATATTCTTTATTAAGAGTATTTTGAATTTCTCTTATCTCCTTATCAAAATCTATATTACTTACCTTTCCTATCAACATATTTATAAGGTCTATGGCAAGATAAGCACACTTAAGGGCTGTTTTTTCATATTCATACTGAAAAATAATATAATAAAGATCCCCTTCAATTTCTCTAGCCTTTCCAAAGGATATATCTACACCAATTAAATTATGTAAAGCGATAATAATATGCTCGCAAATATGAGCTAAATAGGTACCTTCATTAAGTCTTATAACAAAGCCACCCTCTTGGTATATTCCGCATCTATGTTTTTTTAAATCCGGTAGCAATTGCAATAATCTTTCATTAAAATTCTCTATGTCCTTACTGGGAGTTTCACAGTAGCCTTCTAAATCCACATCCAACCTTATACACTTTCTATGAGAATAAATATTTCTTCCATTGAATACCTGAAAATTTAAGAGTTTCATTTGTTATTATTTTCCTCCTTGCTTTATCAAGCAAAAACCTTAACTATTAATATTATTCATCTGCAAAAGGTGTTCTTGAGTTTATATCATATCTGTCTCCAGATTTTAATACATGTAGCTTTATATCAAATATAGATAATACCTCATTAGGATATTGCTCAGATACATTACTCCTGCTTATGGTACTGCCATCTATAACATAAACAGCCCCTGAGCCTAAAACCGTAAAAAGACCTTGGCTATTCACTTCAATGGCTGTATCTTCATCAATGCCTATGCCTAAACTTTGTGGATTTTCCGCCACTCCTACTAAAAGCCTGCCTATTCTGCCTCTTTGAGCAAAATGTTGGTCAATGATTACCCCTTTTACCAAACCAAGACCTGGAGCCATTTTTAAGGTACACTTTTTTGGGGATTCATCGTCTGGTCCATTGACTATCATGTTCTCACTCATAACAGAAGCTCCTGCTGATGTCCCTACGAATACGCAACCCTCTTCATAACACTCAAGGAAGCAATTATATAAAGGGGTACCTCCCAAAATGCTCGTTATTCTTAATTGATCCCCACCAGTAAAAAACACTAGTGCTGCTTTTTTAACCATTTCAAGATTTTCCTTAGCACAAGCATCCTCCCTATTAGATACATTTAATATATTGACCTTCCGAGCTCCTAAGCCTTCAAATATAGTCCTATACTGAGCTCCTACTTCTATTGGTGACTCTGTAGCCACTGTAGCTATTACCAACTCATCATCTTCTTTATTAATTTTGGAACTGACTGTTGTTAATATTTCCTTTTCTCCCTTTTTATCTTCGGCCCCTCCAATTATTATCAAAGTTCCTTCAACCTTTTCTTCCAAAGGACCACCGCCTCCCATAAGTATCTTTTATTGTATCCAATAGCTTTTTACTTATTCAAAATCTATAGAGCCATCTAGCTGATACACTACACCAATTATTATTAGTAATTTTCAAAAAAATATATAAGGTGTCCTAATTTTTTAAGACACCATTATAATATAGGGCTTACCATTTTTCATGATAAAGGCTCCTACATTAATAGCCTTATCATTAAACAATGGCTCTTCCCGGAATAATTAACTTATCGTTAGGATATATTAAGTCTGGGTTTTCTATGTTGTTAACTCTAACAATTTCATCAATAGTAGTGTAGTACCTTTTTGCAATCTTCCAAAGGGTATCACCTGGTTGAACCACATAGATGGTTACACTGGCCTTCTTTAAGGGTACTTCCTCATCTGCTACAGCAATATCAACAAGAAAATCTTTTTCTATGGAATAATTAACTCTAGCCTCAACATTTACAACAGCCTTAACTGCAATGGTATTAGCTTCAACAGAAGCTTCCAAATTCTCCAAATTAGCCTTTGCCATACATTCCATATCTATTTTTGAGCCTTCTATATCTACAGAACAGCTAAAGGGCAGTTCTTCAGATATAGTACTAAACTCTTCCTCTTCAGAATTAGTTGAGAATAAAATATCTACCTTAACAATACCATCTATCATTACCTTGTCTTCTACTATCTTTTTATCTGTAACCATGACATCGCCCTGGCTCATAATAATGTTTGCTGGGCTACTTTCCGCTTCAATATTTTCTTTTACTATAGTTTCTGCATGATTTGTTCCTTGAAGTACATTTAAGTTATAGGTCTTTCTTATCATGTCCATAACTACCTTTGGTGAATAGGCATCTTCTATCATGTCTATTTCTTCCTTGTATTGAACCTTAACAACTGCATTTGCTATGGCTTCAATATCTACTATCCTATCCTCCCCTAGGTCATCTTCCTTTATATCGTAATCCATTGATTCCACTTTAAAATCAACAAAGGCTACCATTGAAGGCAATACTCCTTCTAATTCAAGCTCCTTGCTTATAAACACATCATCTTCAAGACATACTAAGGTTTTTTCACCTTTACCTCTGTACATTAGCTTTACATTAGCAAATGCTGAAACCTGAATCCTACCTTCGCCTAATTTAACTTCTTTTTTATGAAGGTTTACATCGCACTTTAACACCTTTCCAACCTGTGGCTTATCCATAGGTATTCTAATCTGTGTCTTAACCACCAGATCTGTAAAGCTATTACCTAGAACCTTATCTACAACCGTTGGATACTTTAGCATTTGCACATCATCATCTTTATCCATAGACTTAACTACTTCAAAATTATAATTTTTATAAACCGATGCCTTTATTTTAATTATACCGCTAATTCCAACCTTTCTTTCATTAATTAGGTTAGAATCCATATGTTCAACATAACATTCCGCTTCACAGAACATCTTATGCTCTGCATTGGGTATGTCAACATAATTTGAAAAGCTATCGGTGTAGTTTACATTGTAAACTCCCAACCCCTCTTCTTCCTTTGCTAAGTAAATAACATTGTAAAAGACCTGTCCTTCTACATAAACCTTATCTTGCATAGTTTCTTTTGAAATTACTGAAGGTTTAACATCTACCATTAATATTTTTACTACATCTGGATGAGTATCGGGAATAAGATATTCTCCCTTAATTACAGTATCAGAAAAATTTTCTCCTAGTAGCTGCTCATATTCTATATTCTCTTTTATTAGCTCTACCGTAGCCATACTATACCTCCTATAATACCTACTAAACTATGTATACAAAGAAAATAATTAAATTATTCCTAAATAATTAAAGAAAAAATTGTTGGTTTGTCAAACAT
>DGDR01000210.1:13208-13880 GCA_002385545.1 Clostridium sp. UBA3947 | reverse complement strand
GAGATGGATTGAATATTAAAACCGTTCAAGGTGACATGAAAGATTTATCAGTTTTCGATGATGAATATTTTGATTTTAGAAGATATAGGTGGAACGGCATTAGATGAATTCATATATTCATCAATTGTTACAAAGGCTATAAAGCTATAGTAGAATATGACGGTATTATATAAAAGATTTATAAATGATAAGTTAAAATGAGTGATTGTGAGAAAAGTAAAACTAGATTTTTATATCTAGTTTTTTTAAAACCTTTTTTACTTTCTTTCGTCTAGTATGTCAAAGAACATTACAATTAGAAAATATTTGGGAGGGAAAACTATGAGACGTATTTTAGCAATTTCTGTGTGTATACTATTATTTATAACAGGTTGTGTAAGGAAGGATGTGGCTACTTTATCTGATAAAAAGAACGGAGATGCTTCTTCATCTGATAATAGTAAGGTATTTGTTAGTGAGGATGATAAGTTTAGGTTGAAGCTTTTTATTAATGGTACTGAATTTAAGAGTACAGATAAAATAGATATATATGCAACTCTTGAATACATAGGAGATGAGGATGAGATAAAAATTTGTCATAGTGATCCATATTTTGATTTTGTAATAACTGACCATAAAGGCTTTAATACAGGTGGTGTATTTGCATCAGTTTTAAAGTATACAGTGTTAAAA
>DGDR01000210.1:418-13033 GCA_002385545.1 Clostridium sp. UBA3947 | reverse complement strand
ATAAGAGACAGGTTTTAAAGTATACAGTGTTAAAAAAGGGAGAAGTAAAAAAGATTCCTTACTGTAAAAGTGGTTCATATAGTGGGGATGATCCTAATGCTGAGTTTTGGGATGCTTTTTATGCGGAAGAGGATTTGTACTTACCAAAGGGAGAGTATACTATTTCAGGAATTTGCAGTTTTACCATAGGTGATGAACCGAAAGGAAATGAATATTCAAAAGCAGTGAAGGCTCAAATAAAGGTAAATTAGTATTTTAGGTAAAAGAAGCTTGTTTTTTGTGTAATTTCGTATTTCAAAACCAATCCTATATTATTCAAAAAAACTTTCCAAAATTTCGAATTACTATTATAATATAATAAATATTAATCAATAATGATTGGAGAATGAAATATGGAACAGAATATAAATAGTGAAATTATGGATAAATTAACAAAGGTGTGCTTATGTAAGGCTATACCAAGATCAAAAATTAAGGCTGCCATAAGAGGGGGAGCTCATACCTTAAAGGAAGTTCAAAAGGCTACTGGTGCAGGTTCTGGTGGTTGTCAAGGACGCAGGTGTTCACCTAAGATAGAAGCGTTAATAGAACAGTATAAAAATGGTGAATGGGAGTAAAATCTTTGCTTTAAATATTGATTTTATGAACCTTTTATACTATAATGAATACCTGAGTGAACTAAAAATAGGCGCTTGTAGCTCAGCTGGATAGAGTTACGGACTTCGAATCCGGAGGTCGGAGGTTCGAATCCTCTCAGGCGCACTAGCAAAAGGACTGTTGCACAAGAACTAATTTAATGTATTAGTTTTGCAATAGTCCTTTTTAACTTTTAAATACCTTTTCATAGCTTGTCCTGATGTTCCCTGCATCCATAAACTCTTTTTTGTAACAAAGCAACATACTCAAATATTAAATATATTTAATTTTTAATACTAGTTGCTAGGTAATTATGGGGCATAGTTAAAAGCTAATAAAGCACCAAATTTAAGCTAGGTAGACATAGCTCACGGTAGAAGATTAAAAATATCAAGCATATTAATCTAACCTCAAGGTAAACTAAGAATGGAGGTGATTAATATGACCAGTAAAAGTGAAAAGAAAAAAAGAAATGACAATAAAGGCACCAACCCAAAAACTGCAAATCCAATAACTATGGATACAGATAGTAATATGCATAAACCTGTTAGAGGGCTACCCAATAAATAACTACCTCTAGCAATAGGCTATGCCAATTTTTATTGACATCTAGGTTGGTCTATGTTAATATGGTTTAAAAAGTAATATACCTTTAAGTTGATCCAGAGAGGTCAGGAAGGAAGTCATATAACTGAGAGATGTATTCAATGGTATAGTCATGCCTTCCTTTAAGGAGGGCATTTTTTATGCCCTAATTCATCAATATGACTCTTTACCTTTAAATTTAGCCCAGAGAGGTTAAGAAGGGGAGGAATGGTAATGTTAAAAGCAAAGCATTTGTTAGATCCAATGGACTTTTCAGTAGAGGAAATGGATGAAATCTTTCAATTAGCCAATCAAATTATTTCAAATCCACAGGACTTTTCTCACATCTGTGATGGAAAGATATTAGCCACTCTTTTTTATGAACCCAGCACTAGAACAAGACTTAGCTTTGAAGCCGCTATGTTGAGATTAGGTGGAAGTGTAATAGGCTTTTCTGAAGCTAGCTCTAGCTCAACAGCAAAAGGAGAAAGTATAGCAGATACCATAAGAGTTGTAGATTGCTATGCAGATATTGCTGTGATGAGACATTATAAGGAAGGTGCACCTAAAATCGCTGCTCAATATTCAAGTATACCAATAATTAATGCTGGTGATGGAGGCCATCAACATCCTACTCAAACTTTAACAGATCTATTAACAATCAAAAATATAAAAGGAAGGCTTTCCAATTTGACTATAGGTGTGTGCGGAGATTTGAAATTTGGAAGGACTGTACATTCCTTAATTAAAGCCATGTCCAGATATTCTAATGTTAAGTTTGTCTTAATTTCACCAGAGGAATTAAAAGTACCTAATTATATAATAAGTGAGGTTTTAGAAAAGAATAATATCGAATATATGGAAACTAATACTATGGAAGAGGTTATAGGAGAGTTGGATATACTCTATATGACCAGAGTTCAGAGGGAACGTTTCTTTAATGAAGAAGATTATATAAGACTTAAGGATAGCTATATTCTAGATAGCGATAAGATGAAGTTAGCCTCAGAGAATATGATAGTAATGCATCCTCTTCCAAGAGTGAATGAAATTGCCTATGAAGTGGACAATGACCCTAGGGCTTACTATTTTAAACAAGCCAAATTTGGTATGTATGTAAGAATGGCACTGATGATTAAACTTTTAGGACTGATGTAGGAGGATGAAAATGATTAGTATAAACAGTATAAAAAAAGGGATTGTCATTGACCACATATCTGCAGGCTTAGGCATAGAAATATTTGAATACTTACAGCTACAAGGGGCAGATTATACTGTGGCCCTTATTATGAATGCACCTAGCAAGAAAATAGGAAAAAAAGATATTATAAAGATTGAAAATGAGCTTGATATAGATCTTAGAAAGCTTGGATTGATAGATCCAAATATAACAATTAATTTTATAGAAAATGAAACTATAACTAAGAAAATAAAGCTAGAAATTCCCACTAAGGTAGAAAATGTTATATACTGCAAGAATCCTAGGTGTGTAACTTCTGTAGAAGAGTATATTCCTCATATATTCCATCTTGTTGATGATAAGGAGAGGTTATATCGCTGCGAATATTGTGATGACATAGTTAGATTTAAGGATCTATAAGGAGGTAAGGAGGAAGAAGGATGGAATTATTAATAAAAGGTGCAAGAATTGTAGATTGGAGCTTAGATTTTATTGGCGATATATATATTAAGGATGGAAAGATATATGAGATAGCGGCGGAGATAAACAGAGACGTGGAAACCATAGATGCTAAAGGAAAGGTTGTTATGCCTGCCTTTGTAGATTTACACTGCCATTTTAGGGACCCTGGTTTTACTTATAAGGAAGACATAGCTAGTGGGTCAAGGGCTGCAGTAAGAGGGGGCTACACCACAGTAAATCTTATGGCAAATACTAAACCTGTTTGCAGTTCTTTAGAAACTGTAAATTATGTCCTTGAAAAGGGGGCGGAAACAGATTTGGTGGATATACATCAGTGTATGTCCATAACAAGAAACTTGGAAGGAAATGACCTTAGCCACTTGGAGGAGCTTACTCAGGCTAATCATAAGGTTAAATTCTTATCCGATGATGGTAAGGGTGTAGGGGACAGCAGAGTTATGATGGATGCAATGCTAAAAGCTGCAAGGCTGAACCTTACAATTATATCCCATGCTGAAAGCCCAGAGTTTAGTAATGTAGATATGAGATTAGCAGAAAATATTATGACTTGGAGAGATATAAGCCTATCAAAATATACTAACTGTAGACTACATCTAGCCCATGTAAGCACAAAGGAAGCTATAGAGTATGTAATTGAGGCCAAAAGTAAGGGCTATCCAATAAGCTGCGAGGTAACTCCTCACCATATAGCTCTTACAGAACAAATAAAATATAGGGTTAATCCACCACTAAGAGAGCAGGAGGATGTAGAGGCTCTTATTGATGCCATTAAAAAAGGCTATGTAGATTGCATTGCTACAGATCATGCTCCTCATAGTAAAGAGGACAAGGAGAAGGGGGCTCCTGGAATTAGCGGTATAGAGACAGCCTTCTCAGTTTGCTACTCTACCTTGGTAGAAAAACAGCATATTTCCTTAAACAGGCTATCAGAGCTTATGTCTAAGACCCCAGCAGAAATAATGGGTTTGAATAAGGGAAAGCTACAAATTGGATATGATGGGGATTTAGTAATAGTAGATTTAGATAAGGCTTATTATATAGATGTAAATGACTTTGAATCTAAAGGAAAAAATAGTCCTTTCCATGGGTTTAAGGTAAGAGGAAAGGTTTTATATACAATAAAAAAAGGATCCGTTGTTTATAAGGATTTAAGAGGATAAGGACGGTGTGGTTATTATGATAATTGATAAATTATACGAGAGAGTTAAGGAAAGAGGAGTTGTTTGTGTAGGACTAGATACAGATTACAGCTATCTACCACAGTCTTTTGCAAATAGCTTCGAAAATATTGGGGATGCAGTTTTTAACTTTAATAAAAAAATTATAGATGCAACCATAGATGTGGCAGCTTGCTTTAAGGTTCAAATAGCTTATTACGAAGCTTATGGCTTAAAGGGTATGGAGGCTTATGCTAAAACCCTAAAGTATTTAAAGGAAAAGGACGCAGTAATTATTGCTGACGTAAAAAGGGGAGATATAGCAAAAACTGCGGAGATGTACGCTAAGGCACATTTTGAAGGAGATTTTGAAAGTGACTTTATAACCTTAAATCCTTATATGGGTATGGACACAATAGAACCATTCCTACTATACTTAAAGAATAAGGAAAAGGGAATATTTGCTCTAGTAAGAACATCTAATCCTGGCTCTAAGGATCTACAATATATAACTAATAAGGAAGATAGGAAAATTTATAATATAGTAGGAAATAAGATAAATAGTCTAGGTAAAGAATACATAGGTCTTTCTGGCTACAGCTCTCTAGGAGCAGTAGTAGGATGTACCTATAGCTATGAGGCTGAAGAAATAAGAAGGGAATTAGATAGCACCTTCTTCTTGATTCCTGGTTATGGAGCTCAGGGTGGCAAGGCCGAAGATGTGGCTCTCTATCTTAAGGATGGTAATGGCGGTGTAGTTAATTCTTCTAGAGCTATATTGCTAGCCTATAAAAAGAATGAAAAGGGTGAAAAGGAATTTGAACTTTGCTCTAGAGAAGAAGCAATTAGAATGAGAGATGAAATATTCAATGCATGTAAAAGAGCAAAGGAGGTTACTAGATAATGGCTCAGTATAAAAGTGCCAAAGTAGTTAGCAACGAGAAGATAGTGGACGGGATATATAAAATGATTGTGGAAACTGAAATAAAAGAAGCTATAGTACCAGGACAGTTTTTCATGTTGAAATGTTGGCAGGCTGAGCCAGTGCTTTGGAGACCTATCAGTATATGTGAGGTTAAGGAAGGGGCTTTAGTATTTCTCTATGCAACAGTAGGAAGAGGAACGGAAAGACTAGCTGCTTTAAAAAAAGGTGACCAATTACAAGTGATGGGTCCCTTAGGTAATGGCTTTGACTTAAATAATATACAGGGTAAGGTAGCCTTAGTAGCTGGTGGAATAGGTATAGCACCTATGGTAGAGCTGAGCAAAAGAATTAAAGGGGCAGAGGTAGATTTATATGCAGGTTTTAGAAAGGATGTATATGCAGTAGAAGATATAAAACCATATGTTAACAAGGTGCATATATCTACTGAAGATGGTAGTGTTGGTCATAAAGGCTATGTAACTGAAATTTTTGATCCTTCAGCTTATGATTTGGTACTATGCTGCGGTCCAGAAGTAATGATGGAGAAGGTTGTTAAGGACTGTTTGCAAAAGGGAACAAAGATATTTGTGTCTATGGAAAAGCACATGGCCTGTGGTATAGGAGCCTGTTTGGTTTGCACCTGCAAAACCAAGGAAGGGAATAAACGAACCTGCAAAGAAGGACCAGTATTTGATGGGGAATCTTTAGTAATTTGAATAGGAGGAGCTTATGTTAACTAGAGAAATTTGTGGTGTAAAATTTAAAAATCCTGTGATTGCAGCTTCTGGTACCTTCGGATTCGGAAAAGAATATTCTGAGTTTTATGATGTTTCCTTACTAGGAGGTATTTGTACAAAAGGACTTACTATATATCCCAAGGAAGGAAATGACGGAATTAGAGTGGTAGAAACTCGAGCTGGCATGTTAAATAGTGTTGGCTTGCAAAATCCTGGTATAGATGCTTTTATACAGAAGGAGTTACCCTATATGGAGGGATTGCAGACTAATATTATTGCTAACGTAGGGGGTAACAATATTGAGCAGTATATGGAGGCTGTGGAAAAATTAAACGATACCTCTGTACATATGATAGAGCTTAATATTTCATGCCCGAATGTAAAGACTGGTGGCATGGCCTTTGGAATTAAATGCGAGGATGCCTATGAGGTAGTTAGCAAGGTTAGATCTGTTTGTAAAAAGCCTCTTATAGTTAAGCTTTCTCCTAATGCAGAGGATATTGTAGCCATGGCAGTAAAGTGTAGAGAAGCGGGAGCAGATGCTTTGTCTTTAATTAATACTATTAAGGCTATGGCTATAGATGTTAAGAAAAGAAGACCAGTTTTTCACAATGTTACTGCAGGCTTATCCGGTCCAGCAGTAAAGCCTATAGCATTAAGAATGGTATATGAGGTATGCAAGGCAGTAGACATACCAGTGATAGGAATGGGTGGTATTATGACAGGTCAGGATGCTGTAGAGTTCATAATGGCTGGAGCTACAGCAATTCAGGTAGGTACAGCTAATTTTATACAGCCAGATATAGGTGTGAGAATAATTGAAGAGATTCGTGAGTTTATGTATAAAGAAGGTATTAAGAGTATAGATGAAATAATGGGAGCAGCCCTATAGAGGTGTATCCTATATAGTTGAATATTTTAAAATGGAGGGTTTAGTTATGGTTATAGAAATATTAAAGGAATGTGAAGCTTTATTAGAGGGACATTTTTTATTATCTAGTGGTAGACATAGCAATAGATACTGTCAATGTGCAAAATTACTGCAGTATCCAGACAAGGCTGCTAAGGTTATATCGGTTGTGGCAGAACAGCTTAAGGAGGTTGACTTTGATAAGGTGGTAGGACCTGCTATGGGCGGGATAATTGTAGCCTATGAAGTAGGAAGACAGTGTGGAAAGCCAGCTATCTTTACTGAAAGAGAAGATGGAAAAATGACCTTGAGAAGAGGCTTTGAAATTAAGCCAGGAGAAAGGGTTATTATTACAGAGGATGTAGTTACTACTGGTAAATCTGCTTTAGAGGCTGCAGAGGTGGTAAAGAGCCTAGGAGGAATAGTAGTTGGTATTGCTTGTATTGTAGACAGAGGTACTAGCAAGTTAGATTATCCAATTTACAGCTGCACTAAAATGAATATTGAAAGCTATGAAAAAGATGAATGTCCATTATGTAAGGAAAATATACCTTATATTAAACCAGGAAGTAGAAATATTAAATAATAGACAAGAAATACAAAGCCTATTGCACAAATATAGATCTGGTATTTGTGCAATGGCTTTTTTTATATAGAAAAATAATGAGTATACAATAACACTGTAAATTAAACATTCTATAAGAAGATTCGTTAATATATTGAAAATATCGATAATATCGTATCTAAATGCTATTGACATATAGAAAAATATGTGATAAATTTTGTATAAATATTAGTATAATGTGAATATTTATTCAGACGGATTTGGAGGATGTATAATCATGGAAGGAATAGTTTATCTGGAAGACGGTTCTGTTTATAAGGGTAAGGGCTTTGGGAAAAAAGGTGTTGCTGTGGGGGAAATAGTATTTAATACCTCTGCAACGGGATACCAAGAGATTTTAACTGATCCTACTAATGCTGGTTCTATTATTACAATGACCTACCCTGTAGTAGGTGGAACTGGAACTAATAGTATGGAAAGTGAATCAAGTAGCGTATATGCTAGAGGATTTATAGTAAAGAGTCTTTCTACAATAAGCTCTAATTATCTAAGTGAGAAGGATCTAGAGGATATGCTAAAGGATAAGGAAGTTGTAGGAGTAGCAGGTGTAGATACCAGAAGCATTACTAGAAAAATAAGAAGCCAGGGAACAATGAAATGTGTTATGGCTAATATAGATATATCTGTTGATGAGCTTAAAAAACTCATAGAGGAAGAAAAGGAAAAAGAATATAATCTTGTGAAGGAAGTAAGCACAAAACATTTTATACACATTCCAGGTTTAGGACCCAAAATTGTGGTGGTAGACTTTGGAGTAAAAAATAGTATAATTAATTGCTTGAAGAATAGAGACTGTGAAATAACTATTGTTCCCTACAATACTAGCTATAAGGAAATTAGAAGCTTGAATCCAGATGGAGTTTTACTAAGTAACGGTCCAGGAAATCCTAAATCTGTTCCTGAAGGAATAGATTTAACAAAGCAGCTTCTTGGTAAGGTACCAGTCTTTGGCATAGGTTTAGGACATCAAATATTAGCTTTAGCTCTTGGAGCTGATACCTTTAAGATGAAATGTGGACATAGAGGAGTAAATCATGGTGTATATGATATAGAAAGAGATAAGGCTTTTATTACTGCTCAAAATCATAGCTATGCAGTTAAGGATCAAGACTTAGATAAACTAGGCATTATAGTTACACATAAAAACTTAAATGATGGTACTGTAGAGGGAATTAAACACAAGTATTATCCAGTATTCTCTGTGCAATTTCATCCAGAAGGAGCACCAGGACCTACAGATATGGAATTTGTATTCGATCAATTCATTGACATTTGTGTTGGAAAAGAGGTAAAGTATGGGGCTTGATAAATCACTTAAAAAAGTATTAATTATTGGTTCAGGACCAATTGTAATAGGGCAGGCAGCAGAGTTTGATTATTCTGGTACTCAAGCCTGTAAGGCATTAAAGGAGGAAGGAATAGAAACTATATTGTTAAACAGCAATCCTGCTACAATCATGACAGATACAAATATTGCAGACAAGGTGTACATTGAACCTATCAACTTAGAAACTATAGTGGCCATATTGGAGAAGGAGAGGCCACAAGGAATTTTGGCAGGTTTCGGTGGCCAAACTGCTTTAAATGCTGCTATGCTTTTGGAAAAGGAAGGCATATTAGATAAATACAATGTGAGACTTTTAGGGATTAATAGTGAATCTATAAAGAAGGCTGAGGATAGAGAAGCCTTTAAGGATTTGATGATGCAAATAGGTCAACCAGTTCCTCAAAGTATAATAGCTACTAATATGGAGCAGTGCTTTAAATTTGTTGAGAAGGTTGGCTTTCCTGTAATAATCCGACCTGCCTACACCTTAGGAGGTACTGGTGGCGGTATAGCTGAAAATATGGAGCAGCTAAAGGAAATCTGCAGCAGAGGTATAGAGATGAGCCCCATTGGGCAAATTCTTTTGGAGCAAAGTGTGGCAGGTTGGAAGGAAATAGAGTATGAGGTTATGAGGGATGGTAAGGACAACTGCATTATTATATGTAGTATGGAGAATATAGACCCGGTAGGTATCCATACTGGTGATAGCATTGTTGTAGCTCCAACTCAAACCTTAAGAGACAAAGAACATCAAATGCTTAGAAAGGCTTGCATCGAAATAATAAGAAGCTTGGAAATTCAAGGGGGCTGCAATATTCAATTTGCTTTAGATCCTAAGAGTAGCAATTATGTAGTTATAGAGGTAAATCCAAGAGTAAGTCGTTCTAGTGCCTTGGCTTCTAAGGCTACAGGCTATCCAATAGCTAAAATAGCCTCTAAAATTGCCATAGGCTATAGCTTGGATGAGCTTACCAATAGTGTTACAGGAGCTTCTAGTGCATATTTTGAACCTACTATAGATTATGTAGTTATTAAAATACCAAGATGGCCCTTTGATAAATTCTCTACTGCTGAAAGAAGCCTTGGAACACAAATGAAGGCCACAGGAGAGGTTATGGCTATAAATAGAAGCTTTGAAGGAGCGCTCTTAAAGGCAATTAGTTCTTTAGAAGGTATGCCAAAGGGGTTAAGATATAAGAAGCTTCAGGATATGGGAGATGAAGAACTCCTTAAAAAGCTGGAAGCCCAAGATGATGAAAGAATTTTTGTTTTGGCAGAGGCTTTAAGAAGGGGTAAGAGTGAGGAAAGTCTTCATAATATTACAAAGATTGACCCATTATTTATTAGGTCTATAAGCAACATAGTTAATATGGAAAAAAGCCTTGCTAATTATAAGGAAAATAGTCAGGTTATCTATGACGCTCAAGCTATGGGATTTACCGATGAAGAAATTTGCGATTTAACTGGTTTAGATTATGAGGGCTTGAAAAATATCCGTAGCAACAAGGAAATATTCCCAGTGTACAAGATGGTAGATACCTGTGCTGGAGAGTTTGATGCTCATACACCATATTACTATTCCTGTTATGATGAAGAGGATGAAGTTGTTGTATCGGATAAGAAGAAGATTCTAGTTATAGGCTCTGGACCTATAAGAATTGGCCAAGGTATAGAGTTTGATTATTGCTGTGTACATGGAGTTTGGGCTTTGAAGGAAGCTGGGTATGAAGCAATAATAGTAAATAATAATCCAGAGACTGTTAGTACAGATTTTGATACTTCTGATAAGCTATATTTTGAACCTCTATATATAGATGATGTTATGAATATAATTAAGAAGGAAAAGCCTGAGGGAGTAATTGTTCAATTTGGAGGACAGACTGCTCTGAATTTATCAGAAAAGCTTAATAGTAGGGGAGTTAAAATAATAGGAACTCCTTTTGAATCTATTGATTTAGCTGAGGATAGAGAAAAATTTAGATTGCTACTAGAAAGATTAGACATACCAAGTCCTAAGGGTGAGGCAGTGAGCTCAGTGGAAGAGGCAAAGGTAATGGCTGAAAAACTAGGCTATCCTGTAATAGTACGACCATCCTATGTAATAGGCGGTAGGGCAATGGAGGTAGTATATGATCCTACTTCCCTAGAAAGATATATGAAGGAGGCCCTATCTCTAAAAAATGGACATGTAATATTGATGGATAAATATATCAGAGGTATTGAAATAGAAGTGGATGCCTTATGTGATGGAGAGGATATTTTAATTCCTGGTATCATGGAGCATATTGAAAGAACAGGGGTTCATTCTGGAGACAGCATAACTGTATATCCTGCTATTACTTTAAAGGATGAGGTTATTGGTAAACTAAAGGAGTATACCTATAAAATTGCTAAGGAACTGAAGGTAATAGGCTTAATTAATATCCAATATGTCTTTGATGGAAAAGAGGTCTATGTTATAGAAGTAAATCCAAGAGCCTCTAGAACAGTCCCTATTTTAAGCAAGGTTGCTGGGGTACCAATGGTATCTATAGCGGTGCAATTAATGCTAGGCAAGAAATTAAAGGAACTAGAATATGGAACAGGCTTAAAGGAAAAAAGAAATCTTTATGCTGTTAAGGTTCCAGTATTCTCTGGAGAAAAGCTAGCGGATGTTGATATGTATTTGGGACCAGAAATGAAATCTACTGGTGAGGTACTAGGTGTGGATACAGATTTAGATAAGGCCATATATAAAGGCTTTACTGCAGCAGGAATTAAGATTTTAACAGAAGGTAGTATTTATGTATCATTAAAAGAGGTTGATAAAGAAGAGACTGTTAAGGTTATAAAAGAAGTTGAATCTATGGGCTTTGAAATTTACGGTTCAGGAGGTACAGCAAGGTATCTTCAAGGAAAGGGTATAAAATGCAAGGCTCTAAGCAGTCAGGAGGCATTAAATTATATTTCAGAAGGCAAAATTCAAATAGTATTAAATACTCCTACTAAGGGTAATAATATTGAAACCAAGGGCTTTAAAATGAGAAGAAAGGCCGCAGAACACAGGGTTCCTACCTTCACTTGTATTGATACCTTTAAGTGCTATTTAAAGGCAGTTAATACTAAAAAGTCTGGTGTAATTGTTGAACCTAAGGATCTTGGACAGTACAATTAAAATAAGTATATTTTCTAACAGCTATCCGATAAAAAATTTAGATGACAATAAAAGATTCAGCAAAAGCTGAATCTTTTATTATGAAATTCAAGCTTTACGGGATATTGTAAATTGTTACTATTTTTTTCTCCAAATTATTTGATGAGTAATATATTTTAATTTATAATATTAATGATATAATAAGTTTTGGATTGAACTTCTGCAAAAATATATCGTACATTTAAATATAAAAGGTAAATTAATGTTGTTAGGAGGAGAATGTTTTGGCTAGGCCAAGTATATTCAGTAGGGATTATGAAAAAAAGATGAGGGCAAGAAAGCGAAGACGTATAATAGTTATTTTTTGTATAATCATTGGTGGCTTATATTTCTTGTTCACATCTACCTATAATAAGTGGCAAGAGCAACATGTTAGGGAGTTAGAAAACAAGCAGGAGGATAAAAGCGGTTATTTAGGTAACAAGGGTAACAAGGATTCAGATAATAAGCAAAAAAATGAAGACAAGGATAAAGAGGAGGATAAGGAACCAGAGGAGCCAATAGTTGAAGATAAGGTGTTTGAGCTTACTTTGGATAATAATAAAAAGTATCAGATTATATACACTGAATCTAACAACCAAAAGGTCATAAAAAATGTAATTGCAGAAGCTAAATCTATGTATTCTTTTAATATTAATCAAGAAGGTAGCAAAGTGGTTATATTAGATGATAAGCAGGATTTATATGTGGCTGATTTGGATGGTAATAAAAAGAATATTACAAAGCCAGAATATATAACAACTAAAGGAAATGTTATACCTAAGGATCAGCAAATTCAATATCATCCGGACTTTATATGGCATTCCTCTCCAAAGTTTATAAGCAATGACACTGTTGTGTATATATCACACTTGCCT
>DGDR01000210.1:0-177 GCA_002385545.1 Clostridium sp. UBA3947 | reverse complement strand
GCTAACTATTTACAAGGTTAATATAGAAACGGGAGTTCATGAAAGAATCTTACCTCATTCTGGCCAGGCGGTAACCTTGGAGAACTTAGAGGAAAAAGGCCTTAAGGTTACTATGGATGGAGTAGTAAGATATATAAACAGTGAAGGACAATTTGTTGAATAATTTTAGTGAGGATA
>DGDR01000103.1 GCA_002385545.1 Clostridium sp. UBA3947 | reverse complement strand
AATTTTAAGAAATAATTAATAATTTGTTGAAAATCGTTTACATTTGTCAAACAGTGTGATATTATTGAAGAGAACAAGGAAGTTTTCAAACTCTAATTAACTTACCGCAAGAACAAAAGCCTATCAAAATATTTACATATCGTAATATGGTCTTTGTAAAAAATCCTATTACAGTAACATAAAATTTAATAATAGATAGTTTAGTTTTATATAAGGTTCTAAAAATCAAAAAAATGCTTTTTAGAACAATAATAACCTAATGAAAAGTATACATATAAATTTTTTAAATCAACTTGCAAACGGTTGCATAGATGCTGAATAATTGTTATGGGATTTTAAATAATTTAATTATTTAAAATATATAATCAATTTTTAGGGGGGATACCGTGCAAAAATATTTAAAAAGAAAGCTTAGTATATTTGTAGTTATAATATTTATCTTAGCTACATTTATCGGAAGCTTTCAGCAAGGCATCAAAAAAGCTTTTGCCGCTGACCAAGGTATAACTGTACATTTTTACAAGCCGTCAGGTTGGAGCAAAGCAAACATTTATTACTATGGTGATAATTTTACAGGACCAGCATGGCCTGGTTCAGCTATGACACAGGAAGGTGGAAATTGGTATAGTTATACCATATTCAACCATGATAGTGTCAGAGTTCTATTCAATGATGGAAATGGTAATCAAATCCCAGGTCCTGGTCAACCAGGTTTTCTAGTATCAGGTGAAAGCTGGTACAAGGATGGACAATGGACTAATAGTAATCCTGATGCTGGAAAAGGCGATATCAATATTTATGTTGAAAAGCCAGCAGATTGGAATGAAATTTGGATATGGTATGATGGTGACTTATCAACACCAGCTTGGGATACTACCGTACTAAGAACAGCACCAGGAGATATGACTAATTATAGACCTAATTGGTATATGAAAACTATTAAGAATACTAATAAGGTTCAATTCTTATTTAACGATGGTACTTGGAATAGAAAGATCCAAAAGAATGGTGTTGATTATGTAACAACAAAAGATGTATGGGTTAAAAAGGATGGATCTGTTTACTATACTGATCCAGTAGGAGAAATCACTCCTGTTAGCATAAAGTTAAGCGGAAACGATACTGTTAAGGTTGGAGAAAATATAAGCTTAACTTCCACAATAGTTTATAGCGATGGATCAGAAGCTCAGCAAGCAGTAAACTGGACTGTAAGCAATTCTTCCTTGGCAACACTATCTGCTAGCTCAGGCAAAACTACTACACTTACTGCAATTAAGGAAGGCACAGTTACCGTTGAAGCGGTTTATGGAAACATATCTGCTAAGAAAACCATTACAATTACAAAATTACCAGATACCTATATAAAGGTATATTTCCAATCACCTTGGAATACTGCAAAAATCTATTATTGGGGTACCACACCTTCAATTCCAGCTGTACAGTGGCCTGGAGTAAATATGAAGGCAGAAGGTGATAATTGGTATAGCTACACCTTTGAAGGGGCAACCTTTACTAATTTAATATTCAATAATGGTTCAGGAGCTCAAACTGCAGATTTAAATAGAACCGCTGGTACTTGGTATTATTATAACAATACTTGGAGTAACATTGATCCAAGACAAGGTGGAGGAGAAGTAGGAGATACAGAAGGACCTACTACTATTGCATCACCTTCCTCAGGAAGATACTTAACTACTCAGAAGGTAACTCTTGTTGCTATAGACAATGAGGATCCTTCACCAAAGATTTATTTCACCACTGATGGCAGCAAGCCTCAATTAACAGATGCTTATCTATATAGAGGACAGAGCATAACTGTTGATAGGGATATGGAAATTTACACAATAGCTGTAGATGCTGCAGGAAACAAAACAGAAAACCATTTTATGTATAATATTGGGGAGTATAATGCTAATGATTTTAGAGAAGAAACAATATACTTCTTAATGACAACAAGATTCTACGATGGAGACCCATCAAACAATGTACATTGCTGGGATGATGTTCAAGCAGGTAACCCAGATAGCGATCCAGCTTGGAGAGGAGATTTCAAAGGTTTAATAGATAAGTTAGATTATATTAAAGCTTTAGGCTTTAGCGCAATTTGGATAACTCCTCCTGTTAAAAATGCTAGTGGTTACGATTATCATGGTTATCATGCTATTGATTTCACAGAGATAGATCCTAGATATAAGACTAAATATGATAACTCTGCAGAAGAAAGTTATCAAAAGCTTATAAATGCAGCTCATGCTAAAGGTATGAAGATAATTCAAGACGTTGTATATAACCATACTGGAAACTTTGGTGAAGAAAATCTATTCCCTATGTTTGAGAGATTAGCTCCTACTACTATGAATGATTTAGCTAAAACCTCTCTAAGAAGAATAGATAATGGTAAGCTACCAGCTAACTATTTTGATTTAAATCCTGCACAGCAGTACCAAGTAAGATTATCTCTTATGAAGGAAGCTGTAAACGATGTAAATCATATTTATCATCATGAAAAAAGCATGGAATGGGAAGGCTATACTTGCCAAACAGGCCAAATTGCTGGTGACTGTGTAGATTTAAATACTGAAAATCCAACTGTTGCAAATTACTTGAACAATGCTTATAGCAAGTATATTGCTATGGGAGTAGATGCCTTCAGAGTAGATACTGTAAAGCATGTTTCAAGATTAACCTTTAACAAAGAGTTTATACCAAGCATTAAGGCTGCAGGTGGAGAGGACTTCTATGTATTTGGAGAAGTTTGTACAAGAGTTAGAGATGTATGGAACAGAGGAATTCCTGCACTATCCGCTCCTTTCTATACTTGGAAAGAATCTAAAAACTATCCATGGGGAGATAGAGTAACTAACGAAAATAGTGTATATCAAAATTACTATGATAATCTAAATGTATCAACTCAGCCTACAAGCAATAATGCATTCTTGGATGGTAATAATTACAGACCAGTAGATACTTCTATGAAGTCTGGTTTAGATGTTATCGATTTCCCAATGCATTGGAACTTTGCTAATGCTAGAGATGCCTTTAGAGTAGCTGTAGAGGGAGACAAATACTATAACGATGCAACATGGAATGTAGTATATGTTGATTCTCACGATTACGCTCCAGACACTGCACCAGAAAATCAGAGATTTGCTCTAGGACAGGATGTTTGGGCTGAAAACCTAAGCTTAATGTTCACCTTTAGAGGAATTCCTTGTATCTACTATGGTAGTGAAATAGAATTCCAAAAGGGTAAGCCAATAGATGTAGGACCAAACGCTCCTTTAAGCCAAACAGGTAGAGCATACTTTGGTGATTATATTGAAGGTAATGTTGTAACAACCGACTTTGGTGTATACACTAATGCTACTGGTACTATGGCTGAGACTTTAAATCACCCATTAGCTCAACACATTAATAGATTAAATAGAATAAGAAGAGCTATACCAGCTTTACAAAAGGGACAGTATTCTGTTCAAGATATTAGCGGTGATGGTATGGCTTACAAGAGAAGATTTACTGATGCTGCTGCAGGAGTTGACAGCTTTGCCCTAATAACTGTTTCAGGAAGCGCTACTTTCAGAAATATACCAAATGGAAGATACGTTGATGCAGTAACAGGACAAGTTATTAATGTAACTAATGGAACCTTGACAGCAAATTGCAGTGGAAAAGGAAATCTAAGAGTATTTGTATTAGACCAACCAGGTAACCCTGCACCAGGAAAAATCGGCGGATATTCTAAATACTTATATTAATAAATATCCAGAATAAGGGGGCTGCTGCACAGAAACTGATTAGTTAACTGTGCAGCAGTTATTTTTTTACACAGGAAGTTAAAAAAATGTATTTAGTAAAATTTTTTTAATATATGACTTCCAGCGTCTAAAAGCGTCATAGTGATTTTTAATACGAAACATCCCTTACTGTTTGTCATAATACACCTGTTACCCGTCAACACTTTTTTGAAACAAAGCAACATAGAGAAAAAGAAGCTATCCTTTTATTAGAAGTCAGTTGTTAGATATTAGAGTTTATTAAAAAATAAAGGTAAAGGCTGATAAACCTTTAAATGCTGGGGAACAGAAAATAGATTTGATAGTTTTGTAACAGCCTTTTTGCTAGCATAAATTGAGCTAAATATTATTAAAGTATAGTGGATATCTTAGCTAAGATTTATAAATATAGTGGAAATTTATTATTCTTGACAGTTTTGGACAAATTACTTATACTCTTTATGTGAGTTAAAACTATTAGGCATGGATAATAAAAGTTAACAGTAGTAAGCCTATGACCATTTATTATTAGAGATTGGGTGATAAATTTTGGTGAAGCAAAAAATTGGGATTGAAAATCTCAAGATTGGTAAAGTTATAGCGGAAGATATTTTTTTCAATGGATTAAAATTAGTTGGAAAAAACACTATTGTGAATGATTACATGATTAAACGATTGATAGAATGTGGTATTACCAGCCTTTATATATATGATGATAAAGGTGAAATAAAGGAGGAGCAATTTAGTGAAATTCATGAGCAATATACCTCTGTTATACTTGAAATAAAAAAGGTAGTTGAAGATCTATCAGTAAATGAAAAAATTAATTATGAAACTATTCAAAATATTTCTCAATCTATTATTGGACAATTCAAAGAAGTAAACTCAGTAATTCAGTGCTTAAATACCATTAAAGATTCCCATAATTATACCTATACCCATTGTATTAATGTAGCTTTCTACTCAATGCTGCTGGCTAAGTGGCTGAATCTATCAGAAGATGAAATTTGTGAGGTTACAGATGCGGCCTTGTTGCATGATATAGGCAAAACTAAGGTTCCTCTTAAAATTTTAGATAAACCTGCTAGATTAACAAATGAAGAATTTGAGGAAATTAAGAAGCATTCCATGTATGGCTATAAATTGATAAGTGACCATGATGATATTAATCTTAGAGTTAAGGAAGCAGTTTTAGAACATCACGAAAGAGAGGATGGTTCAGGATATCCCTTTGGTACAAAGGGTAGAGATATACCAGTGTATGCAAAAATCATTGGAATTACTGATACATTTGACGCCATGACCTCCAGTAGAGTGTATAAAGATAAAAGAACACCCTTTGTAGCCTTCAAAATGTATAGCACAGAAGGTAGAAGGCTTTATGATCAGGATATTTTAAATGTATTTTTAGAGAACATATCAAAAAACTATATAGGTTCGAAAGTAGTATTAAAGGATGGGGCTGTTGGTGAGATAGTGTATATTCCACCGAAGGATACTGTGTGTCCTATAGTAAAAGTCAATGACAGATACATAAATTTTTCTCATGAAGATATTGATAGCATAAAGGAAGTAATATCATTTACATAAATTTAATTAAGGAGCTGTTGCACAATTAACTGATTTGTTAGCTGTGCTGCAGCTTTTTTTGTCGAAATATAATGTTTTATTTTCTATAATGAAAGTTGTAAGCAAAGAAGAAAGGGTATATAATGTATATATGGAAATAAATGTATATTAGGAGGATGAAAGATGGCGGATGTAAATTCGAATAAGGTTTTTACATTCTATCAAGAGGTGCCTATGTCGGAAACAATGAAGGCTCTTATCTCGGATAAGGAAAAAATAGCATTTGCTGTTAAAACAATGAGGGATGTGGCGGTATTTACAGATAAACGCATATTAATAGCGGATAAGCAAGGACTTACAGGTAAAAAAGCGGAATATTTTACAATACCCTATAAAAGCATTGTCACTTATGCGGTAGAACATTCAGGAACCTTAGATTTTGATTCGGAATTGAAGCTGACGCTTATAGATGGTCTTACAGCTGAGCTTAGGTTCATGGATAGTAGAAATAAAAACCATATGTTAATAAGGGTATACCAATTGATAAATGAATATATGGTTAATTAATATAAAAGTATATTATAATATGGAAGCTTTAAAATAGGGGCTAGTGCACAAGCTATAAGTTAAGTTGTGCATTAGTCCCTAATTAAATTAAGGTGTTAAGCTTTTAACTATTGCCTAAGATAAATTATACCTTGTAAATTCAATACATCTATCTAATATTCCATTTAAGTAAGCAAGTACAACACCATAATTAGTAATGGTAGTACCTTTTTCCTTACAGAGGGCTATTCTAGTTAACATAGTTTTTCTATTTAGCATGCAAGAACCACAATGTATCACTAGGTCATAGTCTTCTAAGTTTGCAGGAAAATCATTGCCCATTTTGAATTCGTAATTGAGATTTTTTCCAAGATGCTTATTAATGAGTCTTGGGATTTTCACTCTACCAATATCTTCATGAGAATGGTTGTGAGTACAGCTTTCACTTATTAGTATTTTAGAGTTTTCATTTAGCTCTTCGATCTTTTTAACTCCTTCTATAAAGGTGTTTAAATCTCCTTTACTTTTTGCTTGAAGTATAGAAAAGCTAGTAAGCTTTATATTCGATGGAACTATTTCATTTACTTTCTTAAAAGCTTGAGAATCAGTAACCACTATATCTATGTCAGATAGATCTTTTAAAGCTTCTTCTAACTCAGTATCTCTTACTACATAGCTTTTTATCCCGTGATCTAAGCAATCTCTAATTAATTGAACTTGAGGTAAAATAATTCTACCTTTAGGAGATTCTGAATCAATAGGAACAACCAATACCACCTTGCCGTTATAGGGTACAATGTCACCTATTAAAGGTGGATCCTCTTCTTCTTTTTGCAATCTTTTAATAAGCTCATCTTTTAAATGTAATATATTATCTTCCTTTGAAGCTGAAACAAAAACGGCATCCTTATGAACTTTTTTGGCTTCTTCTATTTCTTCCTCTGTGGCAGTATCAATTTTATTTATTACTGTAAGATAAGGAATGTTGAATTTTTTAAAGAGCTTTATAGTATCCTGATAAACGGATAAGTCCTTATCCTTTATATCTAGCACATAAAGGGCAAAGTCTGTGTTTTGAAGGGTTTTTAAAGTTCTTTCAATTCTTAGGCTACCGAGCTCACTTTCATCCGCTAAGCCAGCGGTGTCAATAAAAAGTACAGGACCATAGGGTATAAGTTCTATAGCTTTTTTTACTGGGTCGGTGGTGGTACCTTCCAAATTAGAAACTATGGATATCTCTTGACCAATTATGGCATTTAATAATGAGGATTTACCAGAGTTGGTTTTACCATAAATGGCGATATGCTTTCTATTAGCATTAGGTGTATTATTCATTAAATTCGCCTCCAATTTATATTATCTCCACGGCTCATGTCTACAGAAAAGCCTGCCTTTATTATTCTATTTTCAATACATCTTCTGCATTCTGCTGCTTCGTCACCAATACATATCTTACCGTCATATAGAGTATATTTAGCTCTTACATTAGTGGGAGATAAGTTAGGCATAACTACATTGGCGCCAGCTTTTATCCCTTTTTCTCGTCCTAAAGGGTGAATGCTACCTAGAGCAGTAGTGGCAGGCAGGAGTACAGAAGGAAGTAACAAGCGGATTATGGATAGTAAAGTTACCGTAGTTTCCAGACTACCAGCCTTCTCCTTAGCTAAAATAGTATCTTTATGAGGAATGAATGGGCCTATACCTACCATATGTGGCTGTAGCTCCTTTAAAAATATCAAGTCTTCAACAAAGTCTTCATTACTTTGATTGGGAAGGCCAACCATAAAGCCTGCACCCACCTGAAAGCCGATTTCTTTTAGATTATATAAGCATTGGATTCTGTTTTCAAAGGACATGTTAGGATGAAGACTATCATATAATTTCTTAGAGGCAGTTTCATGTCTCAACAGGTATCTATCTGCACCAGCGTCATAATACTTTTTATATGATTCGTAGGATTTTTCCCCTATAGATAAGGTTATGGCGCACTCAGGAAATTTATCTTTTAGACTATGAATAATTTCAATTATTTTATCATCGCTGTAATAAGGATCTTCACCGCCTTGCAAAACGAAGGTTCTGTAACCAAGCTTGTATCCTATAGTACAGCATTCAAGTATTTCATCCAAGGATAGGCGATATCGCTGAGCATTTTTATTAGCAGCTTGTATACCACAATAAATGCAATTGTTTTTACAATAGTTAGTAAATTCTATAAGACCACGCATAAATACTTTATTACCATAGTAGGCCATTCTAGTTTCGTGGGCCTTTAATCTTAGATATTCCTTGCTTTCATCATCTAGATTATTTAATAAAAAAAGTAATTCTTCTCTTGTTAAATTATTTTCTAAGTATAACTTATCAATAAGTTCTTTCATGCGATACACCCCTTATCTTGGATACTGTGATTATTTTATCAATCCACAGTATAGGTGTCAATATTGACAAAAGTATAGTAAGTTAATACTTTTAAGTAATGTAAGCCTTTATCATGAGAATAAAAAGTAATTAACAATCTTGCAATATTGACATAATAAAATTTTAGTTATAAAACATATGAAAAAATTACAATAAAATTGTGAGGAGAAGAAGTAGGAATTCTAAGTTTTAAATAGAAAGTTACCGGTTGATGAGAGGTGCGGTAAACCGATTCTGAATACATCTCTGAGTGCACACCGAAAGGATTAATATCCTAGTAGGCGCCTGACGGGTGTAGCCGTTAAAAGGATAGAGTATAAGCACAAAGGTGCCGTACTTGATGGAAAAACTTAAAAGTAGCATAGAAAGGGGTTAGGCACTTACTGTAAAGCTAGATTTAGATCCTTCGGCAACAGATATACATTTAGGTCATGCAGTGGTGCTAAGAAAAATCAAGCAAATGCAGGACTTAGGCCATCGAGCAGTAATTGTCGTTGGAGATTTTACTTTAATAGCCAGTGGTTGTCAAAATTAAATTTTGAAGAGGTGTTGGCATAAGCTGGAAGTGTTACTGTAGCTAGAATAATGGAGAGAGATGACTTTGAAAAAGGGGAAAAGACATTGTAATTCAAGTTGGTAAAAGCAAATTTGCTAGAGTAATAATGTAAAGATTTCAAAAATATTAGGATTTATAAATAAGAAAAGGTATAGAATTAAATAATTTATACATTTTCTTCTATACCTTTATTCTATGGAACTAAATAATAAGTTTAAGAAGCCTATTGAGGCTGATACATACCTTTGCTTTCCATATACTTAAAAATAGCTTCTCCGTGCTTTTGCTCTTCTTTTTGAATATGATTTAGCACATCTCTAACCTGAGTATCTTTAAATTCAAATATAGCAGTGTCATATGTACCAGATACATATTTTTCTGTCATCAGCATGTCTGTACATAAATCCTTATCGGTGGTACTAAAGTTTGTGGTATTTGCTTGAGGTTGAAAGCTATTACCTGTTTGAGGCTGCATTTGTTGATTAGTGGCTCCACCTTGCTGACCACCCATTGATGGAACTTGACCATTCAACAATTGTTGAATAGAGTTGTAGTGCTCTTGTTCTATTTTTGCGTGGTTGGAGAATAGGGTCTTAAGCTGTGGATCTTGGGCCAAGTTAGCGTAGTTATTATACTTTTCAATGCAAAGCGCCTCATGATTCTTTTGGTCCTCTAATAAATATCTTTCCTTTGTAGTTAAACTAATAGTCATTAACAACACCTCCATATGTTAGTATTGCTAAAATTAAATTTAATATACTTTTGCTTGAGAAGCAAAAATATGTGTTGACAGTATAATGGAACTATAGTACAATTTAATTGTGAAAAGATTAACAAACTTTGAAAGAGCAAAAGTTGAAAAATTTTAGATAGATTTGCATATTAATGTAGACTATGGTAGAATAATATCATAAGAATTGGCGGATTTAAAAAGTTTGTTAAAAGATAATCGTAATTTTAGCCTTAATTACCATACTAATTATAGCTTTCTATAAGGAATACTGCTAATCAAAAAGCCTATATGGCTAAAAATATTAAAAATAAATGTTAAAAAAATAACAATTTAAATTAGACTTATATCTTAATCAAATATTCAAATAATACTAATGTAAGGAGGTTTTACATCATGAGAGTAACTAATAGCGAAGAGTTAAAGCAAAAAATTGAAATGGTTAGGGAGGCACAAAAAAAGTATGCCACCTACACTCAGGAGCAAGTAGACGAAATATTTAGGCAAGCGGCTATGGCTGCTACTAATGCTAGAATAAGACTTGCTAAGATGGCCACAGAAGAGACTGGTATGGGTATTGTGGAGGATAAGGTAATAAAGAATCACTTTGCTTCAGAATATATTTACAATAAATATAAGGATGAAAAAACTTGTGGTATTATTGAAAGAGATGAATCCTTTGGTATTGTAAAAATGGCAGAACCTATAGGAGTGGTTGCTGCGGTGGTACCAACAACTAACCCTACTTCCACAGCAATATTCAAGGCACTTATAGCTCTAAAAACAAGAAATGGTGTTATTTTTTCACCTCATCCAAGAGCTAAAAGGTCTACCATAGAGGCGGCTAAAATAGTGTTAGAAGCTGCTGTAAAGGCTGGAGCCCCAGAAAACATCATTGGTTGGATAGATGAACCTTCTGTAGCTTTATCTACAATGGTTATGAAGGAAGCTGATATTGTATTAGCTACTGGCGGACCTGGAATGGTTAAAGCAGCTTATTCCTCAGGAAAGCCTGCAATTGGAGTTGGTGCTGGTAACACACCTGCAATAATCGACGAAACAGCTCATATCAAAATGGCAGTAAACTCAATTTTACTATCAAAAACCTTTGATAATGGAGTAATATGTGCTTCCGAGCAATCTGTATTAATTATTGATTCAGTATATGATGAGGTTATGGAGGAATTTGCTCAAAGAGGTGCCTATATATTAAAGGAAGATGAAATTGATAAGGTTAGAAATATACTAATTAGAGATGGGGCATTAAACCCAGATATAGTTGGTCAATCAGCCTATAAGATAGCACAATTAGCTGGTATAGAAGTTCCTGAAACCGCTAAGGTTTTAATCGGAGAGGTTGAATCCATCGAGCCAGAGGAGCCATTCTCCCATGAAAAATTATCACCAATATTAGCTGCTTACAGGGTTCATGACTTTGATGAAGCATTATATAAGGCTTCAAAACTTGTAGAATATGGTGGTTTTGGTCATACCTCTGTATTATATACCGACCAAATTAAATCAAGAGACAGAATCGCTAGATTTGGCGCTACTATGAAAACAGGAAGAACTATAATAAATATGCCATCTTCTCAGGGTGCAATAGGAGACTTATACAACTTTAAGCTAGCACCATCCTTAACTCTAGGCTGCGGTTCTTGGGGTGGTAACTCCGTATCAGAAAACGTAGGAGTTAAGCATCTGTTGAATATAAAGAACGTCGCCGAGAGGAGAGAAAACATGTTGTGGTTTAGAATACCTGAGAAAATCTACTTTAAATATGGCTGCCTAGCTACAGCTTTAAGAGAACTTGCCGATATGAATAGGAAAAAAGCCTTCATTGTAACAGACAAAGTATTGTATAATTTAGGATTTGTTAAGAAGGTAACAGATATATTAGACGAGCTTAAGATAGATTTCAAGATTTTCTTCGATGTAGAACCAGACCCAACCTTAGCTACAGCTAAAAAGGGTGCCGATGAGATGAAAACCTTCAAGCCTGACACTATAATAGCAATTGGTGGAGGTTCACCGATGGATGCCGCTAAGATTATGTGGGTAATGTATGAGCATCCAGATGTTAGATTTGAAGACCTGGCTATGAGATTTATGGACATTAGAAAGAGAGTATACAGGTTCCCTAAGATGGGAGAAAAGGCAATGATGGTTGCAATACCTACCTCTGCTGGTACTGGCTCAGAAGTGACACCTTTTGCTGTAATAACTGACGAGAAAACAGAGGTTAAGTATCCTCTAGCAGATTATGAACTAACCCCTGACATGGCTATCGTTGATGCTGAGTTGATGATGGATATGCCAAAAGGTTTAACAGCAGCTTCCGGTATAGATGCTCTTACCCATGCTTTAGAAGCAATAGTGTCAGTTATGGCATCAGAATATACAAATGGTTTAGCCTTGGAAGCTATAAGATTAATCTTCAAATACTTGCCTCAGGCCTATAATGAAGGTTCAACCAATGTAAAGGCCAGAGAAAAAATGGCCCATGCTTCAACTATGGCTGGAATGGCCTTCGCTAATGCATTCTTAGGAATATGTCATTCCATGGCCCACAAGCTAGGAGCCTTCCATCACTTGGCCCATGGTGTTGCAAACGGCATATTAATCAATGAGGTTATTAGATTTAACGCCGTTGACAATCCAAGAAAGCAAGCTGCCTTCCCACAATACAAATATCCAAATGCTAAATGGAGATATGCTCGTGTAGCAGATTATTTAGGCTTAGGCGGAAGCAATGAGGATGAAAAGATTGAGCTACTAATAAAGGCAATAGATGAGCTAAAGGCTAAGGTTAATATTCCTAAAACTATCCATGAAGCAGGTGTAAGCGAGGTTAGATTCTATGAAACCCTTGATGAAATGGCAGAGTTGGCCTTCGATGATCAATGCACTGGCGCTAACCCAAGATATCCTTTAATTAGTGAAATAAAGCAGATGTATATCAACGCGTTTAAGTAATTGCCCCAGGGGCGTACCGAATTATGTCGAAACGCCCTCTATCGCCAACTAGTAACCCATTTACCCATATCTGAATATTATCTATACTGGATAATATATAGGAGGGGCAAATGGGTTATTTTATTAAGGTAGAGGATAAGGTAAAGGTATTTGTAGAGGATTTGAATCCAACAGGTAAGAAAGCAATAGTATTTCTGCATGGATGGCCTGGTAGTCATAAGCTTTTTGAGTATCAATTTAATCAATTACCAAAGCTAGGGTATAGATGTATAGGATTAGATACAAGAGGTTTTGGGCAATCGGATAAGCCATTTACAGGATATGATTATGACCGTTTATCAGATGATGTAAGAGCTGTAGTTGAAGAACTTAAATTAAAGGACTTTATATTATGTGGTCATTCCACTGGAGGAGCTATTGCTATTAGGTATATGGCTCGACACAATGAATATGGTGTATCTAAGTTAGCCTTATTTGCTGCAGCAGCTCCCAGCTTGGTAAAAAGACCATACTTTCCTTATGGAATTGATAGGGAGGTTGTAATTAACATTATTGAGGGAACATATAAGGATAGACCGAAAATGCTACAGGGCTTTGGAGAAATATTCTTTTTTCAAAATGTAACAGAGCCTTTCTCCCAATGGTTCTTTCAGTTAGGGCTACAGGCTGCTTCATGGGCCACCGCAGCTATTGCTAACACTTGGCTAGGAGAGGAAGAATTATTCTATGACTTAGGCAAAATAAGCAGGCCAACTGTAATTTTTCATGGTATTCATGATAAGGTTGTTCCATTTACCTTGGGTGAGGTGCAGGCTCAGGGTATAAGAACAGCAAAATTAGTCCCTTTTGAATTGTCAGGACATGGGCTCTTTTATGATCAATGGGAAAAGTTTAATAAAGAATTAGTACAATTTATTGAATGCTAGGGAGCTGTTGCATAACCGACAAAGCTGTTGGTTGTGCAACAGCTTTTTACTACTTGACAGGCATATTGCTTTATAATCTGATAGTTAGCATGTTAAGGTGAGGAAAGATATTTTTGCATATATTGATTTGTTTCAAAATACAGTTGATGAAAGGAAGAGAAAGGAGACTCTATAACAAAAATTAATAAGCTGCTTTGATTAGTATTGCATAAATTGTACCGGTA